>NZ_PSVD01000010.1:0-117183 GCF_002932035.1 Rathayibacter sp. AY1F6
GGCTCCTCGCTTCTTCCCGGCGGACGGGCCATGGGCGGGTGCCTCCTCGATCGCGGCGGGGGAAGTGGAGCGGCCCCGGCGCCCGCACCGAGGTGCTGGGCTCCGGGGCCGGTCCGGCGTGCCGAGACTACGCGGAGAAGCGCGGGAAGGCGGAGCGACCCGCGTAGGTCGCCGCACCTCCCAGGATCTCCTCGATGCGCAGCAGCTGGTTGTACTTCGCGACGCGGTCCGAGCGGGCCGGGGCGCCGGTCTTGATCTGGCCGCCGTCCACCGCGACCGCGAGGTCGGCGATGGTGGTGTCCTCGGTCTCGCCGGAGCGGTGCGAGAGGATCGCGGTCATGCCGTTGCGCTGGGCCAGGGCCACGGCGTCGAGCGTCTCGGTGAGCGTGCCGATCTGGTTCACCTTGACCAGGATCGAGTTGCCGGCCTTCTCGGCGATGCCGCGGGCGAGGCGCACCGGGTTGGTGACGTACAGGTCGTCTCCGACGAGCTGCACCTTGTCGCCGATGGCCGCGGTGAGGTGGGTCCAGCCGGCCCAGTCGTCCTCGTCCAGCGGGTCCTCGATCGAGACCAGCGGGTAGTTGGCGACGAGGTCGGCGTAGTAGGAGGAGAGCTCCTCGGCCGAGAGCTTCTTGCCCTCGAACGTGTAGGCGCCGTCCTCGTAGAACTCCGAGGAGGCGACGTCGAGCGCGAGCCCGATGTCCTTGCCGGGGGTGAAGCCGGCGGCCTCGACGGCCTTGAGGATGAAGTCGAGCGCCTCGCGGTTGGTGGGCAGGTCGGGGGCGAAGCCGCCCTCGTCGCCGAGGCCGGTGGCGAAGCCGGCCTTCTTCAGCTGCGCCTTGAGCGCGTGGTAGATCTCGACGCCCCAGCGCAGGCCCTCGGAGAAGGACTCGGCGCCCAGCGGGACGGCCATGAACTCCTGGATGTCGACGCCGGTGTCGGCGTGCGCGCCTCCGTTGATGATGTTCATCAGCGGCACGGGCAGGGTGTGCGCGTTCGGGCCGCCGACGTAGCGGAACAGGTCGAGGTCCGACGACTGCGCGGCCGCCTTGGCCACGGCGAGGCTGACGCCGAGGATCGCGTTCGCGCCCAGGCGGGACTTGTTCTCGGTGCCGTCGAGCTCGATCAGCTCGGCGTCGACGAGGCGCTGGTCGGTGGCGTCGAAGCCCTCGATGGCCGGGCCGATCTCGTCGATGACGGCGTCGACGGCCTTCTGCACGCCCTTGCCGAGGTAGCGGTCGGAGTCGCCGTCGCGGAGCTCGTACGCCTCGAACGCGCCGGTGGAGGCGCCGGACGGGACGGCCGCTCGCGAGGACGCGCCGTCCTCGAGCAGGACCTCGACCTCGACCGTGGGGTTGCCACGGGAGTCCAGAATTTCTCGGGCGACGACTGCCTCGATAAGGGCCACAACTATCTCCTCTTGACGGGTGGGCTCCCGGAGACGGGAGCGGTCGGGAAGGAGTCTACTGACCGCCTCCGAAGCGCAGGAGACCGCAGCCGGTCGTAGACTCCCAGGGCCCGATCGCCGGACGGCCCGGGCGCACCCGCCGACCCGGAGGTTCCCCGTGACCACGACCGCCGCCGACCACGTCGACCGTCTCACCGCCGTCGTCCCGGACTTCCCGAGCCCGGGCATCCTGTTCCGCGACCTCACGCCGGTCTTCGGCGACGGCGAGGCCCTGCGGGCGGTGGCCGACGCGCTGATCGAGCCCTACCGCGGCCGGATCGACGCGATCGCGGGCGTGGAGGCGCGCGGCTTCCTGCTCGCCGCAGCGGCCGCCTACTCGGCCGGTCTCGGCGTCGTCACCATCCGCAAGCCCGGCAAGCTCCCGCGGGCCGTGCTGCGCGAGCAGGCGACCCTCGAGTACGGCGAGACGATGCTGGAGGTGCACGAGGACGCGGCGCCCCGCGGCTCGCGGCTGCTGCTGGTCGACGACGTGCTGGCGACCGGGGGCACGCTCGACGCGAGCCGCCGCCTGATCGAGCGCGCAGGGTGGAGCCTCGAGGGGATCGCGGTGGTCATGGAGCTCGACGGGCTCGGCGGCCGCGAGGTGCTGGCCGGCCACCGCGTCGACGCGATCGTCACCGTCTGACCCGGCCCCGTCGCTCCGCTCCCCCTGCCCTCCCCCTTCCCGCGAGACACCACCGGGGTATGCGACCCACCGTGCGAGCCGCACTCGAGTGGCGTCCCGCGGAAGGGGGAAGCGACGGGGTCAGGTGAGGGAGAGGGACATCCGGGAGAGGACGAAGGTCTCGAGCACCTGCACGAGCATGTAGAGCACGAGCGAGACGCCGGTCACGAGCACGACCGCCGACCAGACGTCCGCGAACCGGGCCTGGGCGGACCAGGCGTTGATCGCCCCGCCGATGCCCGCACCGGTGGAGAGCCACTCGGCGAGCAGCGCGCCCGTGATCGCTCCGGGCACCGAGATGCGGATCGCGGCGAAGAGCGAGGGCAGCGAGCCGGGGATGGCCACCTTGCGGATCGCGGTGAGAGTGCTGCCGCCGTAGACCGCGACCACGTCGAGCATCTGCGGGGAGGCGTTGTTGAGGCCGAAGGCGATCGTCACCAGCGCGGGGAACAGGACGACGATCCCGCCGATGACCGCGACCGAGGCGATCGAGCCGGTCCCGAAGACCAGGATGATCAGCGGCGCCATCGCGATCAGCGGCACCGAGCGCAGCAGCATCGCGAACGGCATCAGCGCGTGCTCGATGCCCTTCGACAGGCGGAACAGGATCGCGCCGAGGATCGCCACGACCAGGCCGGCCGCGAAGCCGATCAGTGCGTCGCCCATGGTCACGGCGAAGAGGCCGCCCAGCTCGGCGCGGTGCTCCGCGGCCTTCGCATCGGTCACCAGGTGCTGCCAGACGTCCCACGGGCCCTTGACCACGTAGGGCGAGACCCCGCTGAAGAGGACCACGCCGATCCAGATCGCCAGCACGATCACGATCGTCGACAGGGCGACGAGCAGGCTCTTGCGCAGGCTCTTGAGGGTCGCGCCGAGGGCGGCCGTGCGCAGCTGGCGCCGCAGCTCGTCGACCGCGAGGATCGACGTGGCCGTGGACTGCTCCGTGCGGTCGGGAACGGTGGTCGTCATGGTCATGCCCGCTTTCCGGAGGACCAGGGCGCGATGAGGCGCCCGATCAGTCCGACGATGCCGTAGCCGAGGAGCGCGACGCCCGCGCAGAGGAGGAAGAGCGCCCAGACGCGGGGCGAGTTCAGCGAGACCTGCGCTGCGACCAGGATCGGGCCCACGCCCGTCTCGATCTTGCCGAAGTACTCGCCGAGGATCGCGCCGAGGAAGGCCGCGGGCACCGCGATCTGCAGCGCCGACAGGATGTTGGGCAGCGCCGCGATCAGGCGGACCTTGCGCAGCTGAGTGAAGCGCGAGCCCCCGTAGACCGTGACGACGTCGAGCGCCGCCTTGTCGGCCGCCTTAAGCCCGAGCAGGCTGCCGACGACCGTGGTGAAGAACACCGAGAGGCCGGCCAGGAAGATCGCCGTCGCGCTCGCCTTCCCGGGAGCGTCCGCACCGCCGAGGATCAGCAGCACGATCGCTCCGATGGCGACGATCGGCACGCAGTAGGTGATGACCGCGAGCTGCGAGACGACCCCCTCCAGCCAGGGCAGGACCAGCACGAGCGCCGAGAGCACGAGCGCGAGGAGGTTGCCCCAGAAGTAGCCGACGGCCGCCTCGCCGATCGTGACGGAGAAGTTGCGCCAGTAGAAGCCGGCGCCGTCCTCCATCGCGGTCTGCACGACCTGCACGGGAGTGGGGACGGGCGCGTAGGTCGCGGCGCCGGTGGGCGCGGTGACGAGCGCCACGATCCACCAGACGGCGACGATCGCGGCGACGCCGATCAGCCCGGTGAGCCACGGAGGCAGGGACCGGGCGCGGCGCGGGGCCGCGGGGAGCGTGGTGGCCACGATGCCTCCTAGACGCGGTCGTCCGCGGCCGCGCCGCCGTCGCCGAACAGCAGCTCGGAGGCCTGGTCGACGTAGGCGTGGAACTCGGGGGTGCGCTGCATCTCGGGGGTGCGCGGGCGGGGCAGGTCGATGTCGATGATCTCCTTCACCCGTCCCGGGCGCGGGCTCATCACCGCGACGCGGTCCGAGAGGAAGATCGCCTCCGAGATGCCGTGCGTGACGAGGAGCGTCGTGGCGGGCTTCTCGGTCCAGATCCGCAGCAGCTCGAGGTTGAGCTTCTGCCGCGTCATGTCGTCGAGGGCGCCGAACGGCTCGTCGAGCAGCAGGACCTCGGGCTTGAGGATCAGGCACCGCGCGATCGACACGCGCTGGCGCATGCCCCCCGAGAGCTGGGCCGGCTTGGCCTTCTCGAAGCCGCGGAGGCCGACGAGGTCGATCAGCTCGTCGATGTAGGACTGGTCGACGCTCTTGCCCGCGATCTCGAACGGCAGGCGGATGTTCGCCATGACGCTGCGCCACGGCAGGAGCGCGTGGTCCTGGAAGGCGATGCCGAGCTTGTTGTCGCGGCGCAGCTCCTGGGGGGTCCGGCCGTCGACCCGGATGGAGCCGGACGTCGGCTCCTCCAGCCCCGCGAGGATGCGCAGGATGGTCGACTTGCCGCACCCCGACGGGCCGAGCAGGGCGAGGAAGCTGCCCTGGTCGGTGTGGAGGTCGGTGTCCTGCAGCGCCGCGACGCTGCGCGAGCCCATCCGGAACGTCTTCGACAGGCCGTGGATCTGGATGCCGGTGCCGCCGGCACCCTGGTCGCGCAGGGTGCCGGCGTCGGTCGTGTCGGTCACGAGTGGTGCCCTTCGTGGATCAGGATCAGGCCGCGTACTTCATCAGCTCGGGGTTCTCCTCGTAGACCTCGTCGAGGAGGGTCAGATCGAAGAGGTCCTCGGCCGTGACGTCGATCCCCGCGCCCGCGAGGGACGCGATGGTCTCGGACTGCAGCGTCTCGGAGATGGTGAAGAGGCCGTTCGAGACCGTCTCGTCCGAGACGACCAGCTCCTCGGCCTGGATGGTGGCGCCCTTCTTGGAGGACTCCTCGTCGAGGCCGAGGTCCTTGCCGTAGTTCTCGACGGCGAGCATCGCGCCCGCCTCCGGGTCGTTGACCGCGTCGGTCCAGCCCTTGATCTCGGCGACGAGGAACGCCTTCAGAGCGTCGCGCTTCTCGGCGATCGCCTGCTCCGACACCGAGAAGGTCTCGGCGACGAAGGGGAGGCCGTTGTCGGCGAAGGGCAGGTTGACGACCTCGTAGCCCTCGGCCGCGACCGTGATGGCCTCGTTCGTCAGGTAGGCGATGAAGCCGTCGACGGTGCCGTTGACGAGCACGGAGGGGTCGTACTCGACGGGGACGACCGTGAGGTCGGACTCGGAGAGGCCGTTCGCGGCGAGCAGCGCCTGGAACAGGGAGGTGTTCGAGGCCTGGACGCCGATCTTCTTCCCGGCGAGGTCGGCCGGAGTGGCGATGTTGCCGGCGGTCTTGATCGAGAGGACCGTGAAGGGGTTCTTCTGGTAGGTCGCGCCGATGATCTTGAGCGGGGCCTCCTGCTGGGCGATCGCGGTGCCGATCGAGACGGCGTCGCTGAGCGCGACGTCCGCGCTGCCCGAGAGGAGCTCGGCCACGCCCGTCGAGGGGCCGGGGGTGAGCGTCACTCCCGCGAGGCCGGCCTCGGTGAAGTAGCCCTTCGAGTCGGCGAAGAACTCGCCCGCGAACTCCTCGTTCTTGATCCAGGAGAGCTGGACCTTGAGGGTGCCGAGGTCGCCGCCGTCCGCAGCGGACGCGCCGGAGGAGTCGGAGGCGCAGGAGGCGAGGACGGAGGCGCCGCCGATCGCGAGGCCGGCGACACCCGCCAGGCGGAGGAGGCTGCGGCGGTCGAAGGCCGGGAGGGAGCGGAGGGGCGACAGGGTCAAGGGGACTCCTCGGGTGGGGATCGTCAGGGCTGCTGCGGTGCGGTGCGCGGGGTCGCGACGGGGTGCCCGTGCAGGCGCGCCAAGCCGCGCCGATCGGGTGCCTCGACGCTATCCGGGGGAGATTTCTCGGGTGTGTCCGCAGATTTCGCGGGTATTAAGGCTCTCACGGATCCGACAAGGTTCCGACCAGATCGACACGATCCCCTGACGGATCGGCTGAGACCCAGTTCAGGCCCGACAGGACGGCCCCGGCCCCTCCCGCGGGCGCGGCTCAGCGCAGGCAGCCGGCGACGCTCACCCGGCGCCGCCGGCGCGGCTCAGCCGAGGTCCTTGAAGGAGAGGTCGGCGGCGGAGGCGGCGTCCCGCGGAACGAGCGCGAAGCGCGTGAAGCCCGCGGCGGCCGCGCGGTCCAGCAGCGGGGTGAGGTTCTTCGCCCGGCGCTCGAGGCGCACGCGCGAGCCCCGGGCGATCAGCTCCTGCTTGAGCGCGAGCAGCATCTCGGGCGCCGCGTCGCGCTCGTGGACGAGGACGACGGCGTCGGGACGCTCGACGACGGCACCGCCGATCAGCTCGACGATCCGCTCGAAGCCGATCGAGAAGCCGCAGGCCGGCACGTCCTGACCGAGGAAGCGGCCGATCATCCCGTCGTACCGCCCGCCTCCGCCGACCGAGGAGCCCGAGGACGGGTGCGCGATCTCGAAGATCGTGCCGGTGTAGTAGCCCATGCCCCGCACGAGCGTCGGGTCGAAGCGGAGCGAGACGCCGGCGGGCAGCGAGCGCAGCGACCGGGCCAGCGTCTCGAGCGCGAGCACCGCCTCCGGGTCGATGCCCTCGGGCAGCACGTCGAGGATCGCGGACTGCTCGAGCGCCACTCCCCCGGCGGCGACCGCCTGCTCGATCCGCGCGAGGTAGCCCCCGAGGACCGCGGCCGCGTCCGGCCCGTCGGCCTCGAGCTCGGCGACGACTCCGGTGGCGCCGATCTTGTCGAGCTTGTCGATCGAGATCAGCGCCGGGCCGAAGCGCTCGGGGGCGAAGCCGCAGTGCTCGAGGATGCCGGTGAGGATGCGGCGGTCGTTGATCCGGATGGTGCACTCCTCGAGGCCCAGCGCGTCGAGCGCCGCCGCGGTCGCCGTGATGAGCTCGACCTCGGCCAGCTGCCCGGGCTCGCCGATGATGTCGATGTCGCACTGCACGAACTGGCGGTACCGCCCCTTCTGCGGGCGCTCGGCGCGCCACACCGGCGCGATCTGCACCGACCGGAAGACGGCCGGCAGCTCGGCGCGGTGCGAGGCGTAGAAGCGGGCGAGCGGCACCGTGAGGTCGAAGCGCAGGCCGAGGTCGGCGAGGGCGGACGCGTCGTCGACCGCCGCCAGGTCGTCGCGGGTGAGCCCGCGGCGCAGGACGCTGAAGGCGAGCTTCTCGTTGTCGCCGCCGAGCCCGGAGTGGAGGCGGTCGAAGTCCTCGACCACGGGCGTCTCGATCTCGTCGAACCCGTGGGAGGCGTACACGCGGCGGATGACGCCGAGCGCGTGCTCGCGCTTCGCCTTGTCGGCGGGGAGGAAGTCGCGCATGCCGCGGGGCGGGGTGATCGGGGAGGCCATGACGGCGATTCTCCCAGATCGGCCGGGGCGGGCCGGCGGACGCCTCAGTCCGCGCGCCGCTCCTGCTCCACCGCGCGGATCTCGTCCTGCAGGTCGCGCGTCGCCGTGCGGAGCGCGCGCTCGGCGTCGAGCCCCTGGGCGCGGGCGGAGGCGACGATGGCCAGCAGCAGCGGGCCGAGGTCCTCCTCCGACTCGATGGGCAGAGGGCCCTGGCCGGCGTCCACGACGCCCAGCGAGGTCGCCTTGCCGATCACCTTGTCGGCGAGCGCGAGGGCGGGCATGCCCTGCGGGATCCCGTCGAGCACGCTGGTGCGGTGCGGCTTCTCGGTGCGCTTGAGCTCGTCCCACACCGCGATGACGTCGTCGGCCGTCTCGGCCGTGGCGTCGCCGAAGACGTGCGGGTGGCGGCCGATCATCTTGGCGTTCATGTGCGCCGCGACGTCCTCGATGGTGAAGGGCTCGGCGCTCTCGGCCGCCAGGTCGGCGTGGAAGAGCACCTGGTAGAGGACGTCGCCGAGCTCCTCGATCAGGTCGGCCCGGTCCCCCGCCTCGATGGCGTCGACGAGCTCGTGCGACTCCTCGATCAGGTAGCGCACGAGCGACTCGTGGGTCTGCTCGGCGTCCCACGGGCAGCCGCCCGGGGCGCGGAGGACGTGGACGGTGCGGATGAGCTCGTCGAGCCGGGGATGCGCGGTCACCCCGCCATCCTCGCATCCGGTCCGGCCGCCTCCGCGGACATCGGGGCGGCGCGGGCGCCCGGGAGCCTCAGGCCCGCGCGAGACGCCGCCGCGCGACGAGGAGGCAGCCGCCGGCGACGAGCGGCACCGCGGCGAGGAGGCCGGATGACGCCGCGACGGACACCGCGATCGAGGCGCTGACCAGTGCACCCGCCAGGTTCCAGAGGACCACCGCGACTCCCGCGCCGTCCCCGATCGGGAGCGGCACCGGGCTGAGCAGCTGCGGCGGCAGCGGACCCCGGGTCGCGTCCATCGCCCGCGCGGCGACGGCGGCGACGGCGGTCGCGGCGGCCACCGGCACCGCCGCGCCCGGGAGCAGCAGCGAGGCGGCGAGGGCGCCGAGCACCGCGACTCCGACCGCGAGCACCAGAGGGAGCACGGCGTGCAGGAGGAGCAGCTCGAACGGACCGGGGGCGAGGAGCGCCGGCTGCCCCGCTGTCGCGGCGGCGTGGCGGAAGCCGTCGCTCCAGACGCCGGCGCCGAGGTAGGCGAGCACGCCCGCCGCGGCGGCCGGGAGTGCGAGGAGGGAGGACGGCACGACCGCGGCGAGCACGGCGGCGGCGCCGGCAACGGCCAGGGCGACGACCGCGACCGCTGAGCGGCCGGGAGTGCGCAGCGCGCCGATCGCGTCGCGCACCGGCACCGCGAGGGCGAACGGGGAGAGGCGGACCGCTCGGAGCCCCCGCCCGATCGCCGGGAGGGCGCGGTACCCGTCGAGCGACTCGGCGAGGTCGCCCGTCGCTCCGAGCCGGGTGGTCGCCGACCACTGCCGGGCCTGGGCGAGGAGGCGAGGCCCGCGCGCGGCGTCGAGCAGCCGGGGCGCCGCGGCCAGGAGGACCGCGGCCGACGCGAGCAGCACGGTCGCGGCGCGCACCTCCTCCGCTCCGCTCACGGCTGAGGCGAGGAGGCCGCCCGGCGTGGGCGCACCGGGCAGGAGGGCCCCGAGGACCGCGAGGGAGGCGAGGAGGCCCGCCGCGAGCGCGGGGAGGCGCGAGGGGAGGCACTGACCGGCGAGCCAGGCGACGGCGACGAGGCCGGCGAACGCGGCGCCGCCGGCGACGGCCGCGAGGAGCGGCGCGGAGGCGGCGAGGGCGAGGAGCGACGCGACGGCGGAGCAGCACGCCACGAGACCGGCCGACGCCCGGACCACGGGTCGGCGGAGCACCGACCAGCGGCGCAGATCGGTCGCGAGCAGCACGGCCGTGGTGTGCGGCTCGCCCACCGCGGGTCCGCGCACCCGGCCCAGGAGCACGGCGGCGGGCAGGGCGAGACCCGCGGCGAGGGCGATCAGCGGCTCCGGCACGGCTCCCGCCTCGGCAGCGAGGAGCGCGAGGGCCCGGGCGACGGGGAGGACGACGACGAGGACGGTCATCGCGGCGAGGTAGCCCGCGTAGGTGCGCGGACTCGGCGGAGCCGCGGCGCGGTGCCGGTGCAGAGCCCGCACCTCGGCGACGCGAGCCCTCTCCGCGCGCGTCACGCCCGCTCCAGCTCGACGACCCGCGCGCCCAGACCCTGGATCAGCACAGGGCTGTGGGTCGCGACGACGAGTGCCCGGGACGCGGCTGCGCGCCGCAGGACTTCCGCCACCAGCGGCACCCGCTCGACGTCGAGCCGCTGCTCCGGCTCGTCGAGCAGCAGCACCGCGGAGGGACGGGCCAGCACGAGCGCGAGGGAGAACAGCTGCGTCTGCCCGGAGGAGAGCTCGTGCGGGAAGCGGCGGGCGAGCGGAGCGAGCGCGAGCGCGTCGAGACCAGCCGCGGCCTCGCGGCGGGCGTCGGCGACCGGCGCCCCCCACGAGACGGCCACCATCGCGAGGTGCTCCTCGAGGGTCAGATCCCGCTCGAAGGGCGGGGTGCCGATCAGGGCGGCGACGGCGCGGCGGTGGGCGGCGGAGCGCTCCTCCGGGGCGCGCCCGGCCACCGCCACGACTCCCTCGCTCGGAGCGGTGAGGCCGGCGATCACCCGCAGGAGCGTGGTCTTGCCGGTGCCGTTGCGGCCCGTCACCGCGACGCCCTCCCCCGCCTCCACCTCGAGCGAGCACGGGGCGAGCAGCTCGACCCCCGAGGCGCGCACCGCGACCCCGCGGACGGCGACCAGCGGGCCGGCGAGCGGCTCCGGCTCACGGGGACGTCGGGCGGCGAGGAGCGGCATGCCCTCCATCCTGCCAGCGGGCCCTCCCGCAGCGGCGACGGCCGCCGGAGCGGAGCGGCGCTCCACCGGGGAGCGCCGCCCCGAGGACCTCAGACGGTGACCGGCTCCGGGAACAGCGAGTCCAGGAGCGACGCCACCCACTGGATGAGCGCCCGGTCGCCGAGCGGGACGCCGTCGAGCACGGGCATCGGCACGACGACCGCGTCGGCCTGCTGCAGGTACTTCGCGGTCGGGTACATCCGGCGCAGGCGCACCTGGATCGAGTCGGGCAGGTGAGCGGGAGCCACGCGGACGTTCGAGCCCATCGCGACCACGTCGCTGAGGCCCGCCTTCTGCGCGCGCATCCGCAGCCTCGACACCAGGATGAGGTTCTCGACCGCCTCGGGCAGCTCACCGTAGCGGTCGGTCAGCTCCTCGACCACGAGGTCGATGCTCCCCTCCTTCGCCGTCGGCGACGACGCGGCCGACAGCTTCTGGTACGCCTCCAGGCGCAGCCGCTCGCTGTCGACGTACTCCTCCGGGATGCGCGCGTCGACGGGCAGCTCGAGCCGCAGCTCCGTCTGCCCCTCGGCGACCTCGCCGCGGAAGGTGTCGACGGCCTCGCCGATCATCCGCAGGTAGAGGTCGAATCCCACGCCCTGGATGTGCCCGGACTGCTCGCCGCCGAGGAGGTTGCCCGCACCGCGGATCTCGAGGTCCTTCAGCGCGATCTGCATGCCGCCGCCGAGGTCCGAGTTGGCGGCCAGGGTCTGCAGCCGGTCGTGCGCGGTCTCGCTCAGCGGCTTCGTCTCGTCGTAGAGGAGGTAGGCGTAGGCGCGCTCGCGGCCGCGGCCGACCCGCCCGCGCAGCTGGTGCAGCTGCGAGAGACCGTACTTGTCGGCGCGGTCGACGATCAGCGTGTTGGCGTTCGGGATGTCGAGGCCGGTCTCGACGATCGTCGTCGACACCAGGACGTCGAACTTGCGCTCCCAGAAGTCGACGATGATCCGCTCGAGCTGCGACTCGCTGAGCTTGCCGTGCGCGACCGCGATCCGCGCCTCGGGCACCAGCTCGGCGAGCTGCGAGGCGACGCGGTTGATCGTCGAGACGCGGTTGTGCACGAAGAACACCTGGCCCTCGCGCAGGAGCTCCCGGCGGATCGCGGCCGACACCTGCTTCTCGGAGTAAGGGCCGACGAAGGTGAGGATCGGGTGGCGCTCCTCCGGCGGGGTCGCGAGGGTCGACATCTCGCGGATGCCGGTCACCGCCATCTCGAGCGTCCGCGGGATGGGCGTGGCGCTCATCGAGAGGATGTCGACGTTCTTCTTCAGCGCCTTGAGCTTGTCCTTGTGCTCGACGCCGAAGCGCTGCTCCTCGTCGATCACGAGCAGGCCGAGGTCCTTGAAGACGATGTTGTCGCTGAGGAGCCGGTGGGTCGCGATGACCATGTCGACGGTGCCGTCGGCCAGGCCCTCGATCGTCTCCTTCGACTCCTTCGCGCTCTGGAACCGGCTGAGCGCCCGCAGGTGGACGGGGAAGCCGGCGAAGCGCTCCTGGAACGTCTCGAGGTGCTGGCGGACGAGCAGCGTGGTCGGCACGAGCATCGCGACCTGCTTCCCGTCCTGGATCGCCTTGAACGCGGCGCGCACGGCGACCTCGGTCTTGCCGAAGCCGACGTCGCCCGAGAGCAGGCGGTCCATCGGGATCGGCCGCTCCATGTCGGCCTTGACCTCGTCGATGACGGTGAGCTGGTCGGGGGTCTCGGCGAACGGGAACGCCTCCTCCAGCTCGCGCTGCCAGGGGGTGTCCGGCGGGAACGCGTGCCCGCGGGAGGCCATCCGGGCGGAGTAGAGCTTCACGAGCTCGACCGCGATGTCGCGGACCGCGCGGCGGGCCTTGCTCTTGGCCTGCGCCCAGTCGCTTCCGCCCATCTTGCTCAGCGCCGGAGCCTCGCCGCCGACGTAGCGGGAGAGCAGGTCGAGCTGGTCCGTGGGGACGAGCAGCTTGTCGCCGGGGAAGCCGCGCTTGCTGGGGGCGTACTCGAGCACCAGGTACTCGCGGCGGGTCTTGATCGCGTTGCGGCCCCCGCTGGAGACCTCGCGCTGAGAGAGCTCCACGAACCGGCCGATGCCGTGCGTGGCGTGCACCACGAAGTCGCCGGGCGTGAGCTGCAGCGGGTCGACGACGTTCTTGCGGCGCGACGCGAGCTTCTTCACCGCGCGGGAGTCGTAGCCGACGGTGCGGCCGTAGAACTCCGTGTCGGTGAGCAGGGCGAGCTTCGCCTCCTCCACCTCGAAGCCGTGATCGACGGAGGCCTGCACCACGTAGGCCAGGCCCGTCTCGAGCCCGGCGGGGAGGTCGGCGACGATGCGGGCGGCGACCTCGTGCTCGGCGAGGACCTGGTCGGTGCGCTCGACCGTGCCGGTGCCGGGCGCGGTCAGGACCACGGTCCAGCCGTCGGCCAGGCGCGCGCGGACGTGGGCGAGGGCGCCCTCGACGCTCGCTCCGAAGCCGGGGACCGGCTCGCCCTCGACGCGGACGGCGAGAATCTCGTCGATCCCGAGCTCCTCCGGCAGCACCTCGGCCTCGCCCGCGGCGGGGCCCTGGCGGAACGTGCTCATCGTCCACCAGGGGTGGTCGGGAGCGTCGGCGCCCGGGGCGCTGAGCTTCACGGAGTCGCGGAGCGCGCCGAGCGAGATGAACTCGCCCGAGGCGAGGTCGATGGGGGCCTCGGCGCCGGCGGTCGCCGCGCTCCAGGCCGCCTGCAGGAACTCGCGGTTCGTCTCGGCGAGGCTGATCGCCCGCGTCGCCACGCGCTCGGGGGCGAGGACCGCGACGGCCGCACCGTAGGGAAGGTAGTGCGAGATCGGGACCAGCCGCTCCAGCAGCGCGGGGGCGAGCGACTCCATCCCCTCGACCGGGATGCCCTCGGCGATCTTCGCGAGCATCGCCGACAGGCTCGGGAACTCGTGCAGCATCTCGCGGGCCCGCTGCCTCACCGCGGGCACCAGCAGCAGCTCGCGGCTCGGCGGGAGGACCACCGAGTCGGCCTCGCCCGGGAGCGAGCGCTGATCGGCCACGGAGAAGCCGCGGATGGAGTCGACCTCGTCGCCGAAGAAGTCCACTCGGCTCGGATGCTCGGCCACCGCGGGGAAGACGTCGAGGATGCCACCGCGCACGGCGAACTCGCCGCGGCGCGTGACCATGTCGACCCGGGCGTAGGCCAGGTCGACCAGCTCGGCCGAGATGCGGCCGAGGTCGTAGCCGCGGGCGCCCTTCACGAGTCGGATCGGCTCGATGTCGGCGAGGTTGTCGGCGACCGGCTGCAGCGCCGCGCGCACGGAGGCGACCACCACGAGGGGCCGCTCGCCGGACCACTGCTTCATCCGCCGCAGCGCGTCCAGGCGCCGCCCCACGATCTCGGCGCTCGGGCTGAGGCGCTCGTGCGGCAGCGTCTCCCAGGCCGGGAACTCGACCACGTCCGCGTCCGGCAGCATGCAGCCGAGGGAGGCGCGCACGTTCTCGGAGTCGCGGCCCGTGGCCGTGACCACCAGCGCCGCCTGCGGGCGTCCCGCCTCCGCGCGCCTCTCGATCAGGCCCGCGAGCAGGGGGACCCGGAGGCCGTCGGCCACCGAGAAGTCGGCGTCCCGCACCGCGTACGCGAGAGCATCGTCGAACGTGGAGGCGCGCGACAGCGCCGAGATGATCTCGTTGAGGGGCACGGGTCCAGTTTACGGCCGCCCCGCGGGCCGACCGCCGAGGGAACCCCGAACCGTCGAGGGAGCTCGGCGCTGCGGTCTCCCTCGCCGTCCGGGGTGCCCTCGGTGGAGGGCGGGTCAGGCGCTGGTGTGGAACTTCAGCTGGGCGGCGGAGAGGCCGGAGTCGGCGATGAGCTCGACGGCGTCGGCGGCGTCCGAGACCAGGATCGGGAGCGCCTCGCGCTCCGGGCCGGCGAAGTCCTTCAGCACGAAGTCGGCGGCCTGCTGGCGGCCCGGCGGGCGGCCGATGCCGACCCGCACGCGCAGGAACTCGGCTCCTCCGGTCGCCGCGAGGATGTCGCGGATGCCGTTGTGCCCTCCGTGACCGCCGCCCTGCTTGAGGCGCAGGGTGTCGAAGGAGATGTCGAGCTCGTCGTGCACGACGATCAGGTGCGCCGGGTCGACCGAGTAGAAGTCGAGCAGCTGCGCCGTCGGCCCGCCGGAGAGGTTCATGAAGCTGTTGGGCTTGCCCAGCACGAGCTTCGGTCCGCCCGGGCGGAGGAAGCCCTCGGCGACCACGGCGTTGGCGCGGTTGTGCCGGCGGAACGAGCCGCCGATCCGCGTCGCGAGCTCGTCGAGCACCATCTGGCCGACGTTGTGCCGGTTGCGCGCGTACTGCGCGCCCGGGTTGCCCAGTCCGACGACCAGCCAGGTGTCACCCATGTCGTTCCTCTTCCTCGGGGGCGGCGGGGGGGGTCCCCGCCGGACGCGGAACGGGCCCGCCGCGGCTGCGAGCGGGCCCGTTCCCGGGGTGGTGCGGACTACTCCGCGGTCTCGGCGACGACGTCGCCCGAGGCCGGGGTCTCGTCGTCCTCGCCCAGGTCCTGCTCGACCTCGGCGGTGACGTTGACGATGAGCACCTCGGCGTCGGTGACCAGCGTGGCGCCCTCGGGGAGCGTGACGTCGGCGGCGGTGATCTGCGTGCCGGCCTCGAGGCCCTCGACGGAGACGACGATGTTCTGCGGGATGCGCGTGGCGTCGACCTCGAGCGAGAGGGTGTTCGACTCGATCGAGACGAGGGTGCCGGGAGCGGCGTCGCCCTCGACGTGCACGGGGATGTCCACCTCGACCTTCTCGCCCTTGTTGATGACGACGAGGTCGATGTGCTCGATGATCTGGCGCACCGGGTCGCGCTGGATGTCCTTCACCAGCGTCGTCTGCGCGGCGCCCTCGATGTCGAGCTCGAGGATCGCGTTCGCCTTGCGGGTGAGCAGGAGCACCTGGTGGCCCGGGAGGGTGAGGTGCTGGGGCTCGGTGCCGTGACCGTAGAGGACCGCGGGGATCTTGTCCTGCGCGCGGATCTTGCGGGCGGCGCCCTTGCCGAACGAGGTGCGGACCTCGACGACGACCTTGTTGGTCAGTTCAGCCATGATGTTCTCCTTGGGCGGCGCGCACGCCACCGGATCGGGTCGTGGCCTGCGGCCACGGACGGTTTGTCGACTCGAACGCATGTCAGCGTGAGGAGAAGTCCGTGGCGCCCCGTGGGGGCCTCGCCTGCTTCCACCGCGTCGATCACGGATGCACGTGCATCCCTCGCCGAAGTTCAGCTGCCGATCCTACCCGGCATCGCGGCCGCCCGCCAGCAGGCGGTCGCGCCGCCGGACTCGGAGCCGGACGTCCAGGCGGACCGCCTACCGTGCGGGTATGACGAGCGACGACTTCGGCTCCTACGTCGAGAAGAACGGCTTCCACCGCGACACGAACTACATCCCGACGCGGATCACCGCCGACGGCCGCGACGGGTACCCGGTGGAGGCCGGGCGCTACCGCCTCGTCGTCTCCCGCGCCTGCCCGTGGGCGAACCGCGCCGTGATCGTGCGGCGCCTGCTCGGGCTCGAGGACGCCCTCTCGATGGGCATCTGCGGGCCCACCCACGACAAGCGCAGCTGGACCTTCGACCTCGATCCGGGCGGGGTCGACCCGGTGCTGGGCATCCCCCGCCTCCAGGACGCGTTCTTCGCCCGCTTCCCCGACTACCCGCGCGGGATCACCGTCCCGGCCCTCGTGGACATCCCGAGCGGCCAGGTCGTCACCAACGACTACCCGGTGATGACGCTCGACTTCTCCACCGAGTGGACCGCGTTCCACCGCGACGGCGCCCCCGACCTCTACCCCGAGGAGCACCGCGAGGAGATCGACGAGATCGCCGAGCTGGTTTTCCACGACGTGAACAACGGCGTCTACAAGTGCGGCTTCGCCGGCTCGCAGCGCTCCTACGACCGGGCCTACGACCGCCTCTGGGCGCGGCTGGACTGGCTGGAGGAGCGGCTGAGCACCCGCCGCTACCTGGTCGGCGACACCATCACCGAGGCGGACGTGCGGCTCTTCACGACGCTCGCCCGCTTCGACGCCGTCTACTACAGCCACTTCAAGGCCAACCGGAACCTGCTGTCGGCGATGCCCGCGCTCTGGGGCTACGCCCGCGACCTCTTCGCCACTCCGGGGTTCGGCGACACGATCGACTTCACCCACATCAAGTCGCACTACTACGAGGTGCAGCGGGACATCAATCCGACCGGCGTCGTCCCCAAGGGCCCGGACCTCTCCGGCTGGCTCGTCCCCTCGCGCCGCGAGGAGCTCGGCGGCCGCCCGTTCGGCGACGGCACTCCCCCGCCGCCGCCGATCCCGTCGGAGCGCGTCCCCCTCGGCCACGGCGCCTGACCGGCTCCGGTCGCGGTCGTCGCGGCGCGCGCAAGACCGTGCGCGCGCCGCACGACCGATGTGCAGCCGGGAGACGGCTCGGACCCGGGCTCCCCGGAGCGACCCGGGGCTAGCCTGGGCTCGCCCCTGAACGCGAACGTCGAGGAGAACCGTGTCTGACAAGCCCACCGCCACAGCCAACATCGGAGTCGTCGGTCTGGCGGTGATGGGCTCGAACCTCGCCCGCAACCTCGCCAGCCGCGAGGGCAACACGGTCGCGGTGTTCAACCGCTCCTACGGCCGCACCGAGACCCTCATCACGGAGCACCCGGAGGCGGGCTTCGTCGCGTCCGAGACCATCGAGGACTTCGCCGCCTCGCTCGCCACCCCGCGCACCGCGATCATCATGGTCCAGGCCGGCCGCGGCACCGACGCCGTGATCGAGCAGCTGACGAAGGTCTTCGAGCCCGGCGACATCATCGTCGACGGCGGCAACGCGCTCTTCACCGACACCATCCGCCGCGAGAAGGCCGTCCGCGAGACCGGCATCCACTTCGTCGGCACCGGCATCTCCGGCGGCGAGGAGGGCGCGCTCAAGGGCCCGTCGATCATGCCCGGCGGCTCGGTCGAGTCCTACAGGACGCTCGGCCCGATCCTCTCGTCGATCGCCGCGGTCGCCGAGGGCGAGCCCTGCGTCACCCACATCGGCACCGACGGCGCCGGCCACTTCGTCAAGATGATCCACAACGGCATCGAGTACGCCGACATGCAGCTCATCGCCGAGGCGTACGACCTGCTCCGCACCGTCGGCGGACACGAGCCCGCCGCCATCGCCGAGGTCTTCGACGCCTGGAACAAGGGCGACCTCGAGTCGTACCTCATCGAGATCACCGCCGAGGTGCTCCGCCAGGTCGACGCCGACACCGGCAAGCCCTTCATCGACGTCGTCCTCGACCAGGCCGGCTCGAAGGGCACCGGCGTCTGGACCGTGCAGAACGCGCTCGACCTCGGCGTCCCCGTCGGCGGCATCGCCGAGGCCGTCTTCGCCCGTGCCGTGTCCTCCCACCCCGAGCAGCGCGAGGCCGTGCAGGCCCGCGTCACCTCGCGCCCGACCCCGGTCGAGAAGTACGAGGGCTTCGAGGACGACGTGCGCGCCGCGCTCTACGCCTCCAAGGTCGTCGCCTACTCGCAGGGCTTCGACGCGATCATCGCCGGGGCCGAGAAGTACGGCTGGGAGATCGACAAGGGAGCGGTCGCCAAGATCTGGCGCGCGGGCTGCATCATCCGCGCCCAGTTCCTCAACCGCATCGTCGACGCCTACGACGAGAACGCCGGCATCACGACCCTCCTCGAGGACCCGTACTTCGCCGAGGCCGTCGCCAACGGCGAGGCCGCCTGGCGCCGCATCGTCTCGACCGCCGCGCTCTCGGGCGTGCCGATCCCCGGCTTCGGCGCCGCGCTGTCGTACTACGACTCGCTCGCCTCCAAGCGCCTCCCGGCCGCTCTCGTGCAGGGCCAGCGCGATTTCTTCGGAGCGCACACCTACAAGCGCGTCGACAAGGAGGGCACCTTCCACACACTGTGGTCGGGCGATCGCACCGAGGTCGAGCAGGACCCCTCCACGCACTGACCCGCGTCGCACGGGAAGGCGCCCCCGCCTGCAGGATCCTCGGATCCTCGGGCGGGGGCGCCTTGCTCGTCGCGGAGGGAGCTCCCCCGTCGTCAGCGGAGCCGGGCGGTGGCGTCCGGCTCCCCGAGCGGGCGCTCGACGCCCGGGCCGGCTGACCCCTCAGCTCCGGAACGCCCGCGCGATCAGGAGCGCCGCCAGGAGCACCGCTGCGGCGGCCGCCGTGGCAGCCGGGAGGGCGAGCAGGAGCAGCAGCGAGACCGCGGCCGACGCGAGGGCCGGGCCGCTCGCCCCGGCCGCTCCGTGGTCGAGGCGCCGCACGATGGTCGCCACCAGCAGGGCGGCCACGGCGAAGGCGAGCAGCGCGTCGGCGTCGAGGATCACGACCGCGAGCACGGCGACCAGGCAGAGGACCAGCTGGGCCGCCGCGGGCACGCCGGTCCTGCGGTTCCTGGCGGCGAGCACCGCCGGCATCTCCCCTGCGTCGGCGAGACGCACGAGGGCGCGCGCATCCCTCCTCCCGAGGTCGAGGAGCGCGAGCAGGACCGCGATCACAGCGGCGGCCCCGACGAGCCCGGACGCGGGCGTGCCCCGGGTGACAGCGCTCAGGGGGGTCTCCGAGGACGCGAGGACCTCGGGACCGGCCGCCAGGAGCAGACCGGTGGCGAGCGCGGCGGCGGCCGCCGTGGCGATCCCGATGCGCAGCAGGGCTGGGCGGAGAGCCGTCACCGCGCCGGAGCGGGAGGTCGGCAGGAGGATCAGGAGCAGGGCCGCGGCGGTGCCGGCTCCCAGCGGCCCTCCGTCGCGCAGCGGGTCGAGCGGCGCGGGGTCCGGAGGGGACACCAGCACGATCACGGCGGCGGCGGCCAGCAGGACGACGACCGCACCGACGAGGAGCAGGACCGGGCGAGCGGGGAGGCGCCCGCCGCGCAGGCCGAAGAGCGCGACGGCCACGAGCAGCAGGACGGCCAGGGGCCGGGCCGCTCCCCCGAGGACCGACTGGGCCGCGGTCAGGGCCAGCGCGGCCGAGGCGAAGGCGCGCCCGACGATCCCGAGCCACTCGGAGGAGGGGCCGTCGTGGACGGTGCGCCCGGCGTCGGCGACGGCGCTCAGGGCCGCGGCGGCCGCAGCGACGGCGAGCCCGAGGAGCAGCCACCAGCCCGCTGCGGCGGCGGCCGGCGACCAGACCAGGAAGACCGCCACCAGGGCGAGGGTCGCATCCGAGCGCTGGGGCACGGCCTCACCCTAGGCGGTGGAGCCGGGGCGGGACCCGGGTGCGCCGTGCAGGGCGCACCCGGGGCGCGGGGTCCTACGCGTCGCCGTCGAACATCGACGTCACCGAGCCGTCGTCGAAGACCTCGTGGATGGCGCGGGCCAGCAGCGGAGCGATGGGCAGGATCGTCAGGCGGTCCCAGGTCTTCTCCGGCGGCAGCGGCAGAGTGTCGGTGACGACGACCGAGTCGATGAACTCGGAGCTCAGGAGCTCGACCGCCGGGTCCGAGAAGACGGCGTGGGTGGCCGCGACGACCACGCCGATCGCGCCCGCCTTCTTCAGCGCCTCGGCCGCCTTCGCGATGGTGCGCCCGGTGTCGATGAGGTCGTCGACGAGGAGGCAGACGCGGCCCTTCACCTCGCCGACGATCTCGTGGACGGAGACCTGGTTGGCGACCTTCGGGTCGCGGCGCTTGTGGATGATCGCCAGCGGGACGCCGAGCTTGTCGCTCCAGATGTCGGCGACGCGGACGCGGCCCATGTCGGGCGAGACGATGGTGAGGGTCGAGGGGTCGAGCTTCTCGCGGAAGTGCTCGAGCAGCACCGGCATCGCGAAGAGGTGGTCGACGGGGCCGTCGAAGAAGCCCTGGATCTGCGCCGCGTGCAGGTCGACCGACATGATCCGGTCGGCTCCCGCCGCCTTGAAGAGGTCCGCGACGAGGCGGGCCGAGATCGGCTCGCGGCCGCGGCCCTTCTTGTCCTGGCGCGCGTAGGGGTAGAACGGGGCGACCACGGTGATCCGCTTGGCGGAGGCGCGCTTGAGCGCGTCGACCATGATCAGCTGCTCCATCAGCCACTCGTTGATCGGGGACGTGTGCGACTGGAGGACGAACACGTCGCCTCCGCGGACCGACTCGCCGTAGCGGACGTAGAGCTCGCCGTTGGCGAAGGTGCGCCCCTCGGTCGTGACGAGCTCGGTCCCGAGCTCGGCGGCGACCGCCTCCGCCAGTGCCGGATGCGCCCTCCCCGAGACGAGGACCAGGCTCTTCTTGTTGCTGGCGGTGATGCCGGTCACTGTGCTCCGCTTCCTCCGGTGGGCGCCTGGTCGGATCCGGTGGGATCCGACGCCAGGGCCGCCTCGGCGGCGTCGGCCGCTGCGGTGCCCGGACGGTGGGTCTGCACCCACCCGGCCATGTTGCGCTGCGGAGCGACGGTGATCCCGAGGGCTCCGGCGGGGATGTCCTTGCGGATGACCGTGCCGGCGCCCGTGTACGCTCCGTCACCGATTCTAACGGGGGCGACGAAGACGTTGTGCGACCCCGCACGCACGTGCGAGCCCACCACGGAGGACGCCTTGCTCACCCCGTCGTAGTTGGCGAAGATCGAGCCGGCGCCGATGTTCGACTCCTCGCCGATGACCGCGTCGCCGACGTAGGAGAGGTGCGGGACCTTCGATCCCTCGCCGATCACGGCGTTCTTGGTCTCGACGTAGGTGCCGATCTTGCCGCGGGCGCCGAGCACGGTGCCGGGGCGGAGGAACGAGAACGGGCCGACCTGGGCCTTCGCGCCGATCACGGCGAGCGTCGCGTCGGAGCGCTTCACGACCGCGTCCTCGCCGACCTCGCAGGAGTCGAGCGTGGTGTCCGGGCCGATGACCGCGCCGGTGGCGATGACGGTCGGGCCCTTGATCTGCGTGCCCGGGAGGATCTCGACGTCCGGGGCGAGGACCGCGTCCACGTCGATCCAGGTGGTCGCCGGGTCCTGGATCGTGACGCCCTCGAGCTGCCAGCGGCGCACGATGCGCGCGTTGAGCTCGAGCGCCGCGTCGGCGAGCTGGGCGCGGTCGTTGATCCCGGCCACGAGCCAGCGGTCCTGCACAGGGACGGCCTCGATCGCGCGGCCGGCGGCCTTGAGCGCGGCGGCGGCGTCGGTGAGGTACTTCTCCCGCTGAGCGTTCTCGGTGCCGATCGCGCCGATGACCGAGCGGAGCGCGGCGGCGTCGAAGGCGTAGACGCCGGCGTTGATCTCGGTGAGGTCGAGCTCGTCGGGGCTGGCGTCCTTCTGCTCCACGATGGAGGCGAAGGCTCCGTCGGCGCCGCGGACGATCCGGCCGAAGCCGGTCGGGTCCTCGAGCACGCAGGAGAGCATGGTGAGCGCGTTCGCCGCGGCGAGGTGCTCGTCGAGCAGGCGGCGGAGGGTCGGCGCGTCCAGCAGCGGGACGTCGGCGCTCAGCACGACGACCGTGCCGGCGAAGGACTCCGGGAGCGCCGCGAGGCCCTGCTCGACCGCGCGGCCGGTGCCGGGCGTCTCGTCCTGGTCCACCACCAGCGCGGAGGGCGTGTGCTCGAGGACGGCCTGGGCGACCCGGTCGCGCTCGTGGCGCACCACGGTGACGACGTGCGCCGCGTCGAGCGAGGCGGCCGTGTCGAGCACGTGCCCGAGCAGCGGCCTCCCGGCGAGGCGGTGCAGGACCTTCGGGGTGCGGGACTTCATGCGGGTGCCCTGGCCTGCCGCCAGGATCACGACGGCGAGCGTGCTGTCTGCCATGTTCTTCGCGTTCTCCTCCGTGAGCGCACC
Source organism: Rathayibacter sp. AY1F6 (assembly GCF_002932035.1). NCBI lineage: Bacteria > Bacillati > Actinomycetota > Actinomycetes > Micrococcales > Microbacteriaceae > Rathayibacter > Rathayibacter sp. AY1F6. The sequence continues at coordinate 22,170 of NZ_PSVD01000010.1, forward strand.
GTCCTGGTGCCGCTCCGCCACCAGGATTCGAACCTGGACCGGACAGCTCCAAAGGCTGCCGTGCTGCCGTTACACCATGGCGGACCGCGCGATCGCGCGCCGTCCATCCTGCCACCCCCGCGCCCCCGGCCCCGCCTCGGGCGCGGGCGGCCGCCGCTCGGGCGGGCGACGGCGGCCCGGGAGGCCCCCGCCTCCCGGCCGTCCGCCTCCCGGCCCGTCCGCCTCCCGGGCCCGTCCGCCTCCCGGCGTCGCCCGAGCCGCGTAGCCGCCACAATGGACGGGTGAGTGCGAATGACGAGGTCGACGGGATCGTCGACGCCTGGGTCCGGGAGCGGCCCGATCTCGATTTCACGCCGCTCCAGGTCTTCTCGCGGATGCGCCGGCTGGCCAAGCAGCTCGAGCGCGCGCGCGGCAGCGCCTTCGGCCGGTCGGAGCTCGAGACGTGGGAGTTCGACGTGCTCTCGGCCCTGCGGCGCGCGGGCGCGCCGTACCGGATGAGCCCCAAGCAGCTCCTCCAGGCGACCATGGTCACCAGCGGCACCATGACCAACCGCATCGACCGGCTGGTCGAGCGCGACCTGGTCGAGCGCCTCGACGACCCGAACGACGGGCGCGGCGTGCTGGTGCAGATGACGCCGTCGGGGCTCGCCCGGGTCGACGCGGCGATCACCCGCCTGGTCGACGCGGAGCAGGAGCTGCTCGGCGCGCTCACCCACGCGCAGCAGGAGCGGCTGGCGCAGCTCCTCCGGAAGCTCTCCCTCGACTTCGGCTGAGCCGGTCGCCCCGGGCCCGCGACGGCGGCCCGCCCACGCGGTACGGGACAGCTGCCGGTGCCGCGGAGGAGAGCGGCGTCAGCCCTCGAGCTGCTCCGAGAGCTCCAGCCAGCGCAGCTCGAGCTCGGCCGCCTCGTCCTCGTAGGCTCGGAGCGAGGCGTTGAGCGCCAGGATGCCGTCGTAGTCGTCCTGGTCGTGCGTCGCCATCTTCTCGTGCACGGTCTTCGTCAGCTGCGTGAGCTTGTGCAGGCGCCGGTCGATCGCCGACACCTCCTTCTCCGCGGTGCGGCGCTCGGCCCCCGCGAGTCCGCTCGACGCCGGCGCGGCGGAGGAGGAGCCCGACGACGCCGCCGCGGGCGCACCCTTCTCGAGCGCGCGGCGCAGGTCGAGGTACTGCTCGACGCCGCCGGGCAGGTGGCGGAACGCGCCGTCCATCACGGCGTACTGCTGGTCGGTGACGCGCTCGAGCAGGTACCGGTCGTGCGAGACGACGAGGAGGGTGCCCGGCCAGGAGTCGAGCAGGTCCTCGATCGCGGCGAGCATGTCGGTGTCGAGGTCGTTGGTCGGCTCGTCGAGGATCAGCACGTTGGGCTCGCTGAGCAGGATGAGCAGGAGCTGGAGCCTCCGGCGCTGACCGCCCGAGAGGTCCTTCACCGGCGTCGAGAGCTGCGCGCTCGAGAAGCCGAGGCGCTCGAGCAGCTGGCCCGGAGTCATCTCCTTGCCGCCGATGGAGTAGCTGGTGCGCTGCTCCGCGATGATCTCGCGGACGGGCCGGTGCTGGACCCCGGTCAGCTCGCGCAGCTGCTGGTCGAGGATCGCGACGCGCACGGTGGTGCCGCGCTTCACCCGGCCGCTCGTCGGCTCCACGCTGCCCGCGACCAGGCCGAGGAGGGTCGACTTGCCGGCGCCGTTCACGCCCAGGATGCCGGTGCGCTCGCCGGGCGCGATCCGCCACTCGATGCGGTTGAGGACGGTCCGCTCGCCGTAGCGGACGGTGACGTCGAGCAGGTCGACGACGTCCTTGCCCAGGCGCGAGACGGCGAGCTGCGAGAGCGAGACCGAGTCGCGCACCGGGGGCTCGTCCTCGATCAGCTGGTTCGCGGCGTCGATCCGGAACTTGGGCTTCGCCGTGCGGGCGGGGGCGCCGCGGCGGAGCCAGGCGAGCTCCTTCTTCATCAGGTTCTGGCGCTTGGCCTCCATGGTCGAGGCCATCCGGTCGCGCTCGACGCGCTGCAGGATGTACGCCGCGTACCCGCCCTCGAACGGCTCGACGAGACGGTCGTGCACCTCCCAGGTGGCGGTGCAGATCTCGTCGAGGAACCACCGGTCGTGGGTGACGACCGCGAGCCCGCCCGACGACGCCGCCCAGCGGCGCTTGAGGTGCTCGGCGAGCCAGGCGATGCCCTCGACGTCGAGGTGGTTGGTGGGCTCGTCGAGGAAGACGACGTCCCAGTCGCCGACGAGCAGCTTCGCGAGGGCGACCCGGCGCCGCTGCCCGCCCGAGAGGGAGCCGACCACTCCGTCCCAGGGGACGTCGCGCAGCAGGCCCGCGATCACGTCTCGGGTGCGCGCGTCGCCCGCCCACTCGTGCTCCTGGAGCCCGCCGACGACGGCCTGGGCGACGGTGAGGTCCTCATCGACCGTGTCGGCCTGGTCGAGCATCCCGAGCGTGACGCCGCGGCGGTGCGTGACGCGGCCGCTGTCCGGCTCGATGCGCTGCGCGAGCAGGCGCAGGAGGGTCGACTTGCCGTCGCCGTTGCGTCCGACGATCCCGATGCGGTCGCCCTCCTCGATCCCCAGGGAGACGTCGTCGAAGATCACGCGTGTGGGGTACTCGAGTCGCAGCGCCTCGGCGCCCAGCAGATGTGCCATAGGGATCCAGCCTAGGCGGTGCCGCCTGAGCGGTCCGCCGCGGGTCGATCACAGTGCGGCCGGGTCGCGGCCCCCGGACCTCAGCCCGCGGCTGCCGGCTCCGAGACGGACACCGAGCGGCGGTGCAGTCCCGTGGCACCGTCGGGGGCAGGCGGGCGCTCGACCGTGGTCTGCACCGTGCCGTCCGCGTCGGTGGCGCGCACGGTCACGACGTGGTCGCCGACCGTCGCGTCCCACTCGAGGACCCACTGGATCCACGTGTCCGCGGTGACCTGCTCGGCGAGGCGCGCCTCCTGCCAGGCGCCGCCGTCGATCTGCACCTCCACCTTCGCGATGCCGGTGTGCGGCGCCCAGGCGACTCCCGCCACGGCGACCGTCCCCGCCTCGACGGTCTGGCCCTGGCGCGGCACATCGATCCGCGACTCGATCTTGATCGGCCCGCGCTCGGTCCAGCCGCGCGTCGACCAGTAGGCCAGGTCCTCCGCGAAGGTCGTGACCTTCAGCTCGACGACCCACTTCGTCGCCGAGACGTAGCCGTAGAGGCCGGGGACGACCATCCGGACGGGGAAGCCGTGCTCGACCGGGAGCGGCTCGCCGTTCATCCCGACGGCGAGCAGGCTCGCGCGGTCCTCGTCCTGCAGCACGTCGAGCGGGCTGGAGGCGGTGAAGCCGTCGATGCTCCGCGAGAGCACCATGTCGGCGCCGGCGGTCGGCCGGGCGCGGGCCAGCAGCTCGCGGATCGGGTAGCCCAGCCAGAGGGCGGTGCCGATCAGGTCGCCGCCGACCTCGTTGGACACGCAGGACAGGGTGACCAGATGCTCCTCGAGCGGCAGTGCCAGCAGCTCGTCCCAGGTGATCTCGATCTCCTCCTCCACCATGCCGGTGATCTTCAGCGACCAGTCGGCGGGCTCGACCGACGGCACCGAGAGCGCGGTGTCGATCCGGTAGAACGAGGAGTTGGGAGTGACGTAGGAGCTGATGCCGTCGATGTCGTCGAGCACGGCGCCCGCCGGGACGGGCGCGGCGGCCGAGGCGGGAGCCGGCAGGGACACGGCCTCGCGCACGGCCGTAACGGCGGCGGAGGCGGACGTGAGGAAGCGGGCGCCGATGCCGGCGGCGACCGCGGCGACTCCGGCGATCCCGACCAGGCGGAGGAACGACCGGCGGTCCGGGGAGTCGCTCTCGCGCTCCTCCTGCCAGCCGCGGAGGCGGACGGAGGCCGAGCGGAGCACCGCGGCACCGGCCACCATGCCCACGACGCTCGGCGCCGCGTCGATCCCGGACGCGCCCTCGCGGCTGACGGCGGCGAGCGCACCGGCGCCCGCGACGACGGCCAGCAGCAGCACGCCGAACGGCGGGCGGCGGTACTCGAGGACTCCCGCGCCGACGGCCAGCAGCGCGATCGCGAGGCCGATCGAGACCAGCAGCACGAGCTTGTCGCCGGTGCCGAAGAGCGCGATGACCGTGTCCTTCACGCCCGGGGGCACGATGTCGATGACGAAGCCGCCGACCGCGACCAGCGGACTGCCGCCCGCTCCGGTGAAGACCGCGACGACCTCGGCGGCCGCGAGGGCGACGACGGCGGCCACGATCCCGGAGAGGATCGCGAAGAGGGTGGCTCGGCGGGACATGAGCGGCACTCTAAGCCACGAGGTCGGAACTTCTCTGCGGACCGTCTGTGGAGGGCGCCGGGCGCGGGGCTCGCGCGCCCCGCTCCGGAGGCACCGCCTCCGCGACTAGGTCGACAGCAGCCGCGCCCCGTGGACCGGGCCGGAGACCCGCACGGCGCTCAGCCGCGCGGAGCTCAGCTCGCGCTGCAGGTCGGCCGCCGCATCGGCGTCCGGAGCGAGGAACGCCACGGTCGGTCCGGACCCCGAGACGAGGCCGCCGAGCGCCCCGCGGCCCTCGCCGAGCTCGAGGATGCGGGCGAGCCCGGGCTGCAGGTGCAGCGCCGGCGCCTGCAGGTCGTTGTGCATCGCGTCGGCGAGCATGGCGGCGTCGCCGGCGCGGAGGGCCTGCAGCACGTTCGGATCGATGGCGGGGGTCGCCGAGATCGGGCGGAAGTCGTGCAGGTGGCGCTCGCGGTGCCGGTCGAGCTCGCTGTAGACCTCGGGGGTCGACAGGCCCTCCTCTGAGAGGACCAGCACCCACTCGAAGCGGCCCTTGGCGAGCGCCGGGCTCAGCTCGTCGCCGCGGCCGACCCCGATCGCGGTGCCGCCGGTGAAGGAGAAGGGGACGTCGGCGCCGAGGCTCGCGGCGATGCCGAGCAGCTGCTCCCTCGTGCAGGCCGTGCCCCAGAGCGCGTCGCAGGCGAGCAGGGTCGCGGCTGCGTCGGCCGAGCCGCCGCCCATGCCGCCGGCGATGGGGACGTTCTTCTCGATCTCGAGGTGCACGCCGCCGCGGTAGCCGGTCGCCCGGGCGAGCGCCCGAGCCGCCTTGATCGCGAGGTTGGAGCCGTCGACGGCCAGGCGGGAGGTGTCGATCGAGCCCGAGAAGGAGACCGAGAAGTCGGCCGCCTCCTCCGCGAACACGTCCTCGTAGAGGGAGAGCGACTGGAACGCGGTGGCCAGCTCGTGGTACCCGTCGTCGCGCACGGCGCCGACCTTGAGGAACACGTTGATCTTGCCGGGCGCCCGCGCGTGGACCCGGTTCGACGTCGCGCGGTGGGCCATGCATCCACGCTACAGGGTGGCGGAGGCGCCCTCGTCCGCACCCGGGGCGGGCTCCCCGTCGCCGTCCGTGTCGTCCCCGTCGGTCTCCGCCGGCGACCCGTCGGGCACCGCCGCGCCGCGCACGGGGACCCGCGCCGGATCGAGCTCGCGGCCCAGGCGGACGAAGGCGGCGACGTCCAGCTCCTCGCCGCGCGCGGTCTGCGGGACGCCGGCCCGCTCGAGCGCGACGATCGCCGCGGCGCTGTCGCCGAAGAGGGTCGCGAGCGACTGGCGGAGCATCTTCCTCCGCTGCGCGAACGCCGCGTCGACGACCGCGAAGACGGCGCGGCGCAGGGTCTCGTCGCCCGGCTCCTCGCCGCGGTCGAACGCGACGAGCACGCTGTCGACGTTCGGCACCGGCCAGAAGATCTGACGCGAGACCGCGCCGCCCGTCGTCCAGGAGCCGAACCACGCCGCCTTGACGCTCGGGCCGCCGTAGACCTTGGAGCCGGGACCGGCGGCGAGCCGGTGCCCGACCTCGGACTGCACCATCACCACTCCGGACCGGATGCTGGCGAAGTGCTCGAGGAAGTGCAGGAGCACCGGCACCGAGATGTTGTACGGGAGGTTGGCGACGAGCCGGACCGGCTCCCCCGGCAGGTCGAGCACCTTCATCGCGTCGGCGTGCACGACCGCGAGATCGGCGCCCGGCGCCATCAGCCCGACGGTGCGCGGCAGCTGCTCGGCGAGGCGCCCGTCGATCTCGACGGCCACGACCTGCGCGCCCGCCTCGAGCAGGCCGAGGGTCAACGATCCGAGGCCGGGGCCGATCTCGACGACGGTCTCCCCCGGGCGCACCCGAGCGAGCTTGACGATGCGGCGGACCGTGTTGGCGTCGTGCACGAAGTTCTGGCCGAGCTTCTTGGTCGGCGTGACGTCGAGCAAGCCGGCGAGGTCGCGGATCTCGGCCGGGCCCAGCAGGCGCGGGATCGCGGCGGCCGTCGGCTCGGCGGCGTGGCGGCCGCTCATGCGAGGGGTCCGACCGGCTCCGTCGGCTCGGAGCCGACCTCGCCGCCCCACTCGCCGTACACGGCCTCCGTGTTCGAGGCGATCGTCGCGGCCAGGTGGCCGACGTCGGTCTCGAGGGTCGCGGCCATCGAGCGCAGGGTGTGCGGGAGGAGGTAGGGCGCGTTCGGGCGGCCCCGGAAGGGCGACGGAGTGAGGTACGGCGCGTCGGTCTCGACCAGGATGAGGTGCCGAGGAGTCGCGACGAGCGCCTCCCGCAGCGGCTCGGCGTTCTTGAACGTCACGGTGCCGGCGAAGGAGAGGTACCAGCCCTCGTCCGTGCACATCCGCGCCATCTCCGCGTCCCCGGAGAAGCAGTGGAAGACGGTGCGCTCGGGGGCGCCGACGCGGCGCAGGGTCTCGATGACCTCGCGGTGCGCGTCGCGGTCGTGGATCTGCAGCGCGAGGTCGTGCTCCTTCGCGATGCGGATGTGCTCCTCGAAGGAGCGGAACTGCGCGGCGCGGCCGCTCTCGCCGGTGCGGAAGAAGTCGAGCCCGGTCTCGCCGATGGCGCGCACCCGCGGCTGCTCCGCCAGCTCGGCGATCACGGCGAGGGCGGCGTCGAGCTCGCCGCGCTGCTCCAGCTCGGGCGCCTCGTTGGGGTGGATCGCGACGGCGGCCAGCATCCGCGGCTCGCTCGCCGCCTGCTCGGCCGACCAGCGGCTCGTCTCGACGTCGGTGCCGACCTGGACGACGCCGCGGACCCCGACGGTGGAGGCCCTGTCGAGCTGCTCGCGGTGGTCGAGCGGCTCGAGGCCGTCGGCGATCTCGAGGTGCGTGTGGTTGTCGTAGACGGGGACGACGAGCGCCTCGGGCAGCGGCGGGTACGTCAGGTCGCGGCCGGACGAGGCCTCGCGGGAGCGGACGTGCTGGCTGTCGGTCATGCGCTCCAGGCTACCGGGAGGGCTCGCGGGGGTCGGAGTCCCGGGCGGACGAGGGCCGAGAGCGGCCGCCGAGGCGCCCTGAGCGGATCGGGTCAGCACCCGATCGGATCGGGACAGCCCGCCTCCCGCGCCGCCGGGAGGCTGGAGCCATGACAGACACCGAGCTCCTCGCCCCTTCCGCATCCGGCTCCCTCGCCGGACGCCACGCCCTCGTCACCGGATCCTCGAGCGGGATCGGCGCAGCCATCGCCCGCCGGCTCGCCGGGGCCGGCGCTCACGTCCTCGTGCACGGACGCGACCCCGAGCGGGTCGGGTCCGTCGTCCGCGGCATCCGCGCCGACGGGGGCACCGCCTCCGCGCTCGTCGCCGACCTCGCGGGCACGCCGGAGGAGACCCGCGCCGTCGCCGGGCGGGCGCTGACCCTCCTCGACGGGCGGATCGACGTCCTCGTCAACAACGCCGGAGTGTTCCCGGTGGGGCCGACCGCCGACCTCAGCGACGCCGATGTCGAGTCCCTCCTCACCACGAACATCCGCGTGCCGCACCAGCTCGTCGCGGCGATCGCCCCGGCCATGGCCGAGCGCGGGAGCGGAGTGGTCGTCAACATCACCTCGTGGATGGGACGGGTGGGAACGCCCGGGACCGCGCTCTACCCCGCGACCAAGGCGGCGCTGGAGCACCTCACGCGGGCGTGGGCGGCCGAGTACGGCCCGAGCGGCGTGCGCGTGGTCGCCGTCGCGCCCGGCGCGACTCTCACGCCCGGCAACGAGCACGCCGCGGCGATCCTGGAGCAGATGACCGCGTCCGCCCCCGCCGGCCGGCCCGGACGTCCGGACGAGATCGCCCTGGCCGTGCGCTGGCTCGTCTCGGACGAGGCCTCGTACGTCCACGGCACGACGCTCGACGTCGACGGAGGCATCGTCGGCGCCCGCGTCTGACGCCGCGGTACGCGCCGCTCGGAGTCCCCGCGACAGCGCCCGCCGCTCAGTGGATCTGGACGAGCGGCCCGGGGTGGAGCGCAGCGTCGGCCGCGGGGGTCGTCTCATAGGCGCGGCGGTAGTCGCGCCCGAAGTGCGACGCGCTCGCGTAGCCGACCGCGGCCGCGGCCTGCGCGGCGGTGTCGCCCCGGACCAGGAGCAGTCTCCTGGCCTCCCCCAGGCGGAGCCGCCGCAGGTAGCCCAACGGCGACATCCCGGTCAGCTCGCGGAAGCGGCGGGTGAGTGTGGGCACGCTGGTGCCCGCCTCCGCGGCGAGCGCGCCGAGGGTCCATCCGCGCGACAGCGACGCGCTCATCGCCTCGACCGAGCGGGAGACGGCCTCCGAGCGGACGGTGCTGGACGCGGCCAGCAGCCGGGGCGCCTGGTCCGTCTGCAGCAGCCGCAGCACGAGCTCGCGCGTGATCGCGGGGGCGAGCACCGGGATGTCGGCGGGGGCGTCGAGCAGACGGAAGAGTCGGCGCAGCGAGTCGGCCATCTCCTCCGTGACCGTGCCGATCCGCGGGGCGGGAGCCCGCGGGGCCGTCCGGGGGGCGAGCGCCGCGATCTCGGCCACCACGAGCGGGTCGAGACGCCAGTTGGCCGACAGGAAGTCGCCGCGGTCGCCGGTCTCCACGACGGCCGCGACCACCGGCAGATCGACGGGGGTGATCAGGAAGCGGCCGGCGCCCCACCGCTCGTCGGAGTCGCCGACCACCGAGCGCTTCCGGCCGGCCAGCACCAGGCTGAGGGTCGGCGGGAACCGGGTGTAGACGAGCTCGGTCGGAGCGGTCACCCGGTGCAGGCGCAGGGCGAGCGCGGCGGCGCGCTCGGGGTGCCCGACGTGGCGCCGGGTGAGCTCGGCCGCCTGCTCGAGAGCGTCGAGGACCTCGCGCGTCATCAGCGCCCCGCCGTCCCCGGAGCGGAGGACCGCTCGCACCCGGCCCCTCGCGTTCGGATCACGGTCATCGGGCACTCTCCTGCGGATCCTCCGTCGGCGACTCCAGGCCGCGCGACGGCTCCGTCCACGGGTCGAGGCGCGGCCGTCAGGACGCGGGAGCCTCGATGCGCGGGAAGAGCGCGGCGAGCGTCCCGACGGTCGTGCCGACGGGGAGGACCCCCCACCGGCCCGCCTCGCGGATCGGCTGCGCGGTGAGGGCGCCGAGCGACTCCGTCACGCCGAGCGCCTCCCAGAGGGACGCCGTCGCGCGCGGCACGACCGGCGAGAGCAGCACGGCCAGGGCGCGGAGCCCCTCCGTCGCGGTGTAGAGCACCGTGCCGAGGCGCTCGCGCTCCTCGCGCTTGGCGAGTGCCCACGGCTCCTGCTCGGTGATGTAGCCGTTGAGCTCCTCGACGATGCTCCACACGGCGGTGATCGCATCGTGGATCGCGAGCGCGTCGATCGACCGGTCGGCCGACGCGGCGGCCTCGGCGACGATGCGCTGCACGTGCTCCTCCGCCTCGGTCGGCTCGCCCGGCGCAGGCACGACGCCGTCGTAGTAGCGGTGCAGCATCGCAACGACCCGCGAGGCGAGGTTGCCGAAGCCGTTCGCGAGCTCGGACTGGTAGCGCGCCGACAGGTCCTCCCACGAGAACGAGCCGTCCTGGCCGAAGGTGATGGCCCGGAGGAAGTAGTAGCGGAAGGCGTCGGAGCCGAAGGTGTCGGTGATCTGCTCGGGCGCGATGCCGGTGAGCTTCGACTTCGACATCTTCTCGCCGCCGACCAGCAGCCAGCCGTGGCCGAACACCTGCCGGGGGACCTCGAGGCCCGCGGCCATGAGCATGGCGGGCCAGATCACCGCGTGGAACCGCAGGATGTCCTTGCCGACGATGTGGGTCGCCGGCCAGCGGCGCTCGAACTCCGCCTCGTCCTGGCCGTAGCCGACCGCGGTGATGTAGTTGAGCAGCGCGTCGAACCAGACGTAGACCACGTGGGAGTCGTCCCACGGGACCTTCACGCCCCAGTCGAAGCTGGAGCGGGAGATCGACAGGTCGGCCAGGCCCTGGCGGACGAAGCTCACGACCTCGTTGCGCGCCGACTCGGGCTGGACGAAGTCGGGACGCTCCTCGTAGAGCGCGAGCAGCCGCTCGGTGTACTCGCTCATCTTGAAGAAGTAGTTCTTCTCCTTCAGCAGCTCGACCGGCTTCGAGTGGATCTTGCAGACGTACTGGCCGGCGTAGTCGCCGGTGCCCTCCTCGAGGTCGGACAGCTGCTTGTACTCCTCGCAGCCCACGCAGTAGTAGCCCTCGTACTCGCCGGTGTAGATCGCGTCCTCGTCGTACAGCTTCTGCAGGAACTTCTGGACGTTGACCTCGTGCCGCGCGTCCGTGGTGCGGATGAAGTCGTCGTTGGCGATGTCGATGGTCTCGAGCAGCGGCTGCCAGGCGGTCCTCACGAGGCGGTCGGCCCACTCCTGGGGGGTCGTGCCGTTGGCGGTGGCGGTGCGGAGGATCTTCTGGCCGTGCTCGTCGGTGCCGGTCAGCAGCCAGGTGTCGTCGCCCGCCTGGCGGTGCCAGCGGGTGAGCACGTCGGCGGCGACCTCGGTGTACGCGTGCCCGATGTGCGGGACGTCGTTCACGTAGAAGATCGGGGTCGTGAGGTAGAAGGAGGCGCCGTCGGACATGGCGACCATCCTATTCACCGTGCGGCACCGCTCCCGGCGTGTGACGGACGCTGTGGACGACCGGCCGCGGTCGCCGAAGGGGAGGGAGCCCTCAGCCGCGGCGGGAGGCGAGCGCCGCCTCGTAGAGCGCGCGGCGGGAGAGCCCGGTGATCTCGGCGACCTCGGCCGACGCCTCCTTGAGCCGCGATCCGGCCTCGACGCGGGCCAGCACGTCGGCCAGCGCGTCCTCGAGCGACGCCTCCCGCGCGGGGGCTCCCTCGACGACCAGGCAGATCTCGCCGCGCAGGCCGTCGGCCGCCCACTCGGCCAGCTCGGCCGCCGTGCCGCGCCGGACCTCCTCGAACATCTTGGTGAGCTCGCGGCAGACGACGACGCGCCGCTCCGGGCCCATCGCCTCGACCAGGTCGGCGAGCGCGTCGCCGATCCGGTGCGGGGACTCGAAGAAGACCATGGTGCGGCGCTCGTCGACGAGCGCCCGGAAGGTCGAGACCCGCTCGCCGTGCCGGCGGGGCAGGAACCCCTCGAAGCTGAAGCGATCCGTCGGGAGCCCGGACACGGCGAGCGCCATGAGCACGGCCGAGGGACCGGGCAGCGCGGTGACCGCGACTCCCGCCGCCACCGCCGCCTCGACCAGGTGGTAGCCCGGGTCCGAGACCGTGGGCATGCCCGCGTCGCTCAGCACGAGCAGGTCCTCCTCGCGGGCCAGCTCCACCAGCTCGGCGGCGCGCTCGCGCTCGTTGTGGTCGTGCAGGGCGTACAGGGCGGGCCGGTTCTCGACGCCCAGGGCGCGCATCAGCTGGATGGTCACGCGCGTGTCCTCAGCGGCGACGTGGCGGGCGGAGCCCAGCGCCTCCACGAGCCGGCGGGAGGCGTCGCCGAGGTTTCCGATGGGAGTGCCGGCGAGGATGATCATGCCGCCAGTCTCCCAGGCCGGGTCCGGGGCCTCCCGCCGCGGATCGCCGCCGTCCCGGGAGGAGGCGCCCCGTTAGCATGGCCGGGTGACGGACCGACCGCAGCGCGACTTCGACGACCTGCTCCTGGACGCGGCGGGATCGGCGCGCTCGGTCCCGGTGGAGCCCGCCGAGGCGTCCGCACCGCGGGAGCGCACCCCGCTCCCGGACGTGCCGCGCGGCTCCTGGTTCGACGACCTGCACACCCGGCTCGTCGCCTCCCCCGCGCGCCGCCGGCTGTACGAGCTCGGACTGCCGCTGCTGGTGGTCGCCCTGGCCGCGGTGCTGCGGCTGTGGAACCTCGGCCACCCGCGCTCGCTCGTGTTCGACGAGACCTTCTACGTGAAGGACGCCTGGACCCTCTGGAACCTCGGGTTCGAGGGCGCCTGGCCCGAGAACCCGGACCCCGGCTTCGCGGCCGGCGACGTGGACACCTTCACGGGGGCGCCGTCCTTCGTGGTGCATCCGCCGCTGGGCAAGTGGATCATCGGGCTCGGGATGGGCGTGTTCGGCGCGGACGACAGCGTCGGCTGGCGCGTCGCGACCGCCGTCGTGGGGATCCTCGCCGTCGCGCTGGTGATCGTGATCGGCCGCCTCCTGTTCCGCTCCACCCTCCTCTCCTCCTTCGCGGGGCTGATGCTCGCGCTCGACGGCCACGCGATCGTGATGTCGCGGGTGTCGCTCCTGGACGGGATCCTGATGTTCGTCGCGCTCTGCGGGGTCGCGGCGGTGCTGCTGGACCGGCGCTGGGCCGAGCTGCAGCTGGCGCGGAAGGTGGCGGCGGGAGCGCTGCCGAGCTGGGGGCCGGTCCTGTGGTGGCGGCCCTGGCTGCTCGCGGCCGGCGTGCTCTTCGGCCTGGCCGCGGGCGTGAAGTGGACGGGCGTCTACTTCCTCGCGGCATTCGGCGTGTACGCGGTGGTCGTCGACGCGCTGATGCGGCGCCGCGCGGGCGTGCCGTTCTGGGGCAGCGGCGCGATCCTCAAGCAGGGTCCGGTCACCTTCCTCCTGGTCGTGCCGATCGCCCTGATCGCCTACCTCGTCACCTGGACGGGCTGGCTGCGCACCTCCGGCGGATGGGCCCGGCAGTGGGCGTCGGAGGCCCCCGGCAACGCCTGGACCGGGGCTCTGGCGTGGGTGCCGGACTGGGCGCAGAGCCTCTGGCACTACCACGTGCAGATGTACGACTACTCGATCAACCTGCGGGCCTCGCACCCCTACGAGGCGAACCCGCTCACCTGGCTCCTCATGCTCCGACCGACCAGCATGTACTTCGTCGACCAGGCGACGGGCGTCGACGGCTGCACCGCCGCACGCTGCGACGAGGCGATCACCTCGGTCGCCAATCCGCTCATCTGGTACGCCGGGGTCCTGGCGCTGGTGTACCTCCTCTACCGGCTCGCGCGGTACCGGGAGTGGCGCGCCGGCTTCGTGCTGATGGGGATCGTCGCGGGCTACCTGCCGTGGCTGCTCTACCTCGACCGCACGGTGTTCCAGTTCTACTGCGTCGTCTTCGAGCCCTACATGATGCTGGCGCTGGCGCTGACGGCCGGGATCGTGATCGGGAGTCCGGGCGACGAGCGGAGGCGGCGCACCCGGGGCGTCCTCGTGGTGCTCGTCTTCGCGGTGGCGGCGGCGGCGCTGACGGCCTACTTCCTGCCGCTCTGGATCGGCGCGCAGACGTCCTTCACCTTCTGGCAGGCCCACATGTGGCTGCCCTCGTGGGTATGATCCGGCGGCTGGGCCCGGGAGTCGCGGCCTGCGCCGTCGCGGCGGTGATCGCGGCCCTGCTGCACGCGACGGTGCCGGCAGTGCCGATGCTGACCGCGGCGGTCGCGCTCGGGATCCTCGTGGCGCAGCTGCCCGCGGCGCGCCCCCTGCTGAGCGGGGCGCTGGCGCCAGGCCTGAAGTTCTCGTCCCGCTCGCTGATGCGCGCCGGCATCGTCCTGCTCGGGCTGAAGCTCTCTCTGATCGACATCGCTGCGCTGGGCTGGGGCGCGATCCTGGTCGTCGTCGGGATCGTCCTGGCCACCTTCGGCCTGACCTGGGCGCTGGGCCGGGCGCTCCGGCTGCCCGGGCAGGAGCCGCTGCTGCTCGCGGCGGGCTTCTCGATCTGCGGGGCCTCGGCGATCGGCGCGATGGCCGGAGCGACCCGGGCGAAGGAGCAGGAGCAGGCGACGCCGGTCGCGCTGGTGACGCTCTGCGGCACGCTCGCGATCGCAGTGCTCCCCGCCCTGCAGCAGCCGCTCGGGCTCTCCGACGTGCAGTTCGGGCACTGGGTCGGCGCCTCGGTCCACGACGTGGGCCAGGTCGTGGCGACGGCCCAGGTGGCCGGAGCGTCGGCGCTGGCCGTGGCGGTCGTGGTGAAGCTCACCCGAGTGGTCATGCTGGCGCCGATGGTCGCGGTGGCGGCGGCGGTCACGAGGCGCCGAGGCGGGACCGGCGGGACGCGCCCGGCGATCGTGCCGCTGTTCGTGGTCGGGTTCCTCGCCGCGGTGCTGCTGCGCACGCTCCTCCCCCTGCCGGAGGGACTGCTCGCCGCCGCCGACACCGCGCAGACCTGGCTCCTCGCCGCGGCCCTCTTCGCGCTCGGCAGCGCCGTCCGGGTGCGCGCGCTCGTGACGACGGGGTGGCGTGCTCTCCTCGTCGCCCTGGTGTCGTGGGCGGCGATCGCGGCGATGGGACTGGCCGCGGTGCAGCTGGCGCTCTGATCGGCGCTCCGATCCGCTCGACCGCTCTGTCGCGCACGGTCGCTCTGCACTGCGGGACCGCTCTGTTACGCGATGCGTCGCTCCGGCGCGGCGGTGTCGGCGGCTCCCGCTAGCGTCGATCGCATGGCAGATCGTGAGTACGGCTTCAAGACGCGTGCGATCCACGCGGGCAACATCCCCGACGCGGTGACGGGCGCCCGCGCTCTGCCGATCTACCAGACCAGCGCCTTCGTCTTCGACGACACCTCCGACGCCGCGGCCCGCTTCGCGCTGCAGAAGTACGGCAACGTCTACTCGCGCCTGTCGAACCCCACGGTCGCCTCCTTCGAGGAGCGCGTCGCGAGCCTCGAGGGCGGCCTCGGCGCCGTCGCCACGGCCTCCGGGCTCTCGGCGCAGTTCATCACCTTCGCGGCGCTCGTCGGCGCGGGCGACCACGTGGTGTCCTCCGCCAACCTCTACGGCGGATCGATCACCCAGCTCGACGTCACGCTCCGCCGTTTCGGAGTGGACACCACCTTCGTCCGCTCGAGCGACCCGGCCGACTACGCGGCGGCGATCACCGAGAAGACCAAGGTGCTCTACGCCGAGACGATCGCGAACCCCTCCGGCGAGATCGCCGACATCGAGGGCCTCGCCGCGGTCGCGCACGCCGCCGGCATCCCGCTGATCATCGACTCCACGGTCGCCACGCCCTACCTCGTCCGCCCGATCGAGTGGGGCGCCGACATCGTCATCCACTCGGCCACCAAGTTCCTCGGCGGACACGGCACCACGCTCGGCGGCGTCGTCGTCGAGTCGGGGCGCTTCCACTACTCCCCCGAGAAGTTCCCGCTGCTGCACGACCCGGTGGCCTCCTACGGGGACCTGTCGTGGGACGGCAACTTCGGGGAGTACGGCTTCCTCACGCGCCTGCGCGCGGAGCAGCTGCGCGACATCGGGCCGGTCCTCGCTCCGCACTCCGCGTTCCTGCTCGCCCAGGGCGTCGAGACGCTGCCGTACCGGATCCAGGCGCACGTCGACAACGCGCGCCGCGTCGCCGAATGGCTCGACGCCGACCCCCGGATCGAGGCCGTCTACTGGGCCGGGCTCCCCGCGCACCCGCACCACGACCGCGCGCAGAAGTACCTGCCGAAGGGACCGGGCTCGGTCTTCAGCTTCGTGGTCAAGGGCGGCCGCGCCGTCGGCCAGACCTTCATCGAATCGGTCGACCTCGCCAGCCACCTCGCCAACATCGGCGACGCGAAGACGCTGGTGATCCACCCCGCCTCGACCACCCACGCCCAGCTCACCGAGGACCAGCTCCTCCACGCGGGCGTCCTCCCCGGACTCGTCCGCCTCTCCGTCGGCATCGAGGACGCGGACGACATCATCTACGATCTCGACCAGGCGCTCGCCCGCGCGGTCGAGGAGCACGGCACCCCCGACGCTCCGACCGCGCTCCCCGAGGACACGACCACCACCCTGCACACCCCGGCCGTGGAGGTCTGAGCATGAGCACCACCGACACCGCCGACACGGTCGTCCAGCTGTCCAACGGGCTGAGCTGCTCGGTCCCGGCGAACTCGCCGCTGGCGAAGATGCTGCGCTCGCAGCGCACCTGGGTGGGCCCCGACGCCCGCAGGCGACTCGACATCCTCCGCCGCGCGAGGACCGTGGCGATCGTCGGCGCCTCGCCGAACCCGGCCCGCTCCTCCTACTTCGTCGCCACCTACCTGCAGCAGTCGAGCGACTACGAGCTCTACTTCGTGAACCCGAACGCCACCGAGATCCTGGGGCAGCCGGTCTACCGCAGCCTCGCCGAGCTCCCGGTCGTGCCCGACATCGTGGACGTGTTCCGCAAGGCGAGCGACATCCCCGCCGTGATCGACGACGTCCTCGCCGTCGGCGCGCCCACGGTCTGGGTGCAGCTGGGGATCTGGAACCAGGAGGCGGCCGAGTACGGCGAGTCGAAGGGCCTGACCGTCGTGATGGACCGCTGCATCAAGGTCGAGCACGCCCGCTTCCACGGCGGCCTGCACCTGCTCGGCTTCGACACCGGCCAGATCTCGGCGCGCAAGACGCTGCGCTGATCCGCCGCCGACCCTCGTCGACGCCGGATCTCCGTGGCTCCTCGACGCGGGCGCGGCTCGGGCGGCGCACTCCGCCGGCCCCGGCGTAGTCTCGGTGGATGAGCGCCTACGTCTCCGTCCTCGACCTGTTCAGCGTGGGGATCGGCCCGTCCAGCTCGCACACCGTCGGACCGATGCGCGCCGCCCTCGCCCTCGCCGAGCGGATCCGCGACGCCGGGCTCCTCGGCCGCGTGAGCCGGGTGGGCTGCACCCTCTACGGCTCGCTCGGCTCCACCGGGATCGGCCACGGCACCCCCGACGCGGTGGTCGCCGGTCTCGCCGGCCTGGACCCCGAGACGTGCGACCCGGCGCTGGTGCGCGGGGCCTGGCAGCGCCTCGACGCGGAGGGGACGATCCTCCTGGCCGGCGAGCAGCGCCTCGCGATGACGCGCGACGACGTCGTCTTCGAGCCGCGCACGAGGCTGCCGGAGCACCCGAACGCCCTCACCTTCAGCGTCTGGGTCGGCGACGACGCGCTGCCGGTGTGGGAGGAGACCTACTACTCGATCGGCGGCGGCTTCATCCGGCGCGCGGGCGAGCGTGCCGAGCTGGCTGCGCTGGCCCCGCACCCCTACCCCTTCGTCTCCGGGCTCGACCTGCTGGCGACCTGCGACCGGGCCCGCTCCGGCATCGCCGAGATCGCCGCCGCGAACGAGCGCGCTCTGCACCCCGGGGTCGACATCGACGCCCGCCTCGACGCGATCTGGGACGCCATGGCCGCCTGCGTCGAGCACGGCCTGGCGACCGACGGCGTGCTGCCGGGCGGCCTGGGCGTCCGCCGCCGCGCCTCGGTGCTGCGCGAGCGCCTCGAGGCCTTCGCGGAGGACCCTCTCGACCGCGCCCGCGCGACCTCGGTGGAGTGGCTCCACGCCTTCGCCCTCGCGGTGAACGAGGAGAACGCCGCGGGCGGGCGCGTCGTGACGGCTCCGACGAACGGAGCGGCGGGCATCATCCCCGCCGTCGGGCACTACTACCTCCGCTTCGTCCCGGGCGCCGACCGCGCGGGGCTGCGCCGCTTCCTCCTCACCGCCACCGCGATCGGCTCGCTCTGCAAGACGAACGCCTCGATCTCCGGTGCGGAGGCGGGCTGCCAGGGCGAGGTCGGCTCGGCCTGCGCGATGGCCGCCGGAGCGCTCTGCGCGGTGCTCGGCGGCACTCCGCGCCAGGTCGAGAACGCGGCCGAGATCGCGATGGAGCACCACCTCGGACTGACCTGCGACCCGGTCGGCGGCCTCGTGCAGATCCCGTGCATCGAGCGGAACGCGATCGCCTCCTCCACCGCGGTGAGCGCAGCCCGCCTCGCGCTGCACGGCGACGGCGACCACCGCGTCTCGCTCGACGCGGTCATCGAGACGATGCGCCAGACCGGCATCGACATGTCGTCGAAGTACAAGGAGACGAGCGAGGGCGGCCTCGCGGTCAACGTCATCGAGTGCTGAGCGCCCGTGGCGTCCGTGACCGTGCGTGACGCACGGGGGCGCACATGTCGGCGGTCGCGCCTAGCGTGGGGCGGGTGAGCACCTCCTCCGTCCCGTACCTCGCCCGGCCGATCGTCTCGACCCAGTGGCTCGCCGACCAGCTCGGCCGCGAGCACCTCGTCGTCGTCGACGCCAGCGTGCTGCTCGTGCCCGGCTTCGACGGGCGGCCCGGCTACCTCAGCGGCGACGAGCAGTACCTCCTCGAGGGGCATGTCCCCGGCGCCGTGTTCGGCGACCTGCTCGAGCAGCTGTCGGATCCGGCGGCTCCCCTGCCCTTCACCCGGCTCGACCCGGAGCGCTTCGCCGCCGCGACCGCCGCGCTCGGCATCGACGACGACTCGGTGGTCGTCGTGTACGACTCCGCGGTCGGCCAGTGGGCCTCGCGCCTGTGGTGGCTGCTGCGCTCGGCCGGGCACGACGCCGTCGCGGTGCTCGACGGCGGGCTCCCGGCCTGGCGGCGGGAGGAGCGCCCGATCGAGACGGGGCATGTCGAGCCCGCCGTGAGCGGTGGCATCAGCGTGCGCGAGGAGCGGCCGCTCTGGATCGACAAGGCCGGCGTCGAGAGCGTCGTGCGCGGCGAGGCTCCCGGGGCGCTGGTCTGCGCGGTCCCGCCGAAGGAGTTCACCGGGGAGGAGGGGCGCCGACCCCGCCTCGGACACCTGCCGGGCTCGCGGAGCGTCCCCGCCGGGAGGCTCGTCGACCGCGCCGACAACACGCTCCTGCCGCCGGAGCGGCTGCGGTCGCTGTTCGGAGACGCTCTCCAGGCCGAGCGGATCGTCCTCTACTGCGGGGGCGGGATCGCCGCGACGGCCGATGCACTCGCACTGGCGGTGCTCGGAGTCCACACGGCGGTCGTCTACGACGGCTCGCTCAACGAGTGGGCCGCCGACCCCGCGGCGCCACTGGTGGTCACGGCCGCGTGAGCAGCTCCTCCGGGAGGCGGGTCGTCGGCAGGGCGCAGACGAAGGCCTCGCAGGAGTAGGCGGTCGGCAGCCCCTCCCGCGAGATCCGCCCCTCGAACAGCTCGAAGCCCGCGTCCGCCCAGTC
The DNA here is from genome assembly GCF_002932035.1 of Rathayibacter sp. AY1F6. NCBI lineage: Bacteria > Bacillati > Actinomycetota > Actinomycetes > Micrococcales > Microbacteriaceae > Rathayibacter > Rathayibacter sp. AY1F6. The sequence goes on from NZ_PSVD01000010.1 coordinate 41,304, forward strand.
CCGGGCGCCCTCGTCGGACACGCCGACCAGCACGCCGATCCCGGCGGACCGCGCGCCCTGCACCGCCTCCGCCGCTCCGGGGCCCACGACGACCAGCTGCCGCACCGGGCGAGCCAGCCGCGAAGCGAGCCCGAGCACGGCGCCGAAGCCCATCGGCTGCCGGACCGCGCCCGGAGCGATCGAGGCGACGACCGCCTCGGCCGCCTCCCGGTAGCGCTGCGATCCGGTGAGCAGGTACAGCTCGTGCGCCGCGTCCGCCGTCGCCGACAGGCCGGAGGGGTAGGCGCCCTCGGAGGGATCGGCCGCGAGCAGGAGTCCCCGCGCGGTCAGCGCCGGGTCTCCTCCCCCGGGCAGCGCGAACGGCAGCGGGCCGTCGGCCGCGTCGAGCGCGCCGTCGATCAGGGTGCGCGCGACGACCGCGTAGCGCGGACGGCCCTCCGCCACGGCGAGCTCGAGGAGCCCGCCGGCCAGCATCCCGAGGTCCTCCAGCGCCGGGCGGGCCGCGGAGACGGCACCGTCGAGGGAGGCGCGCACCGCGACGCGGCAGTCGACGAGGTGCCGCTGCAGCACCGCGTCCGCCGCGCGCCGGGCGGCGTCGAGCCACTCCTCCCGTCCGAGCACGCGTCCGGCGCGGGCGAGCGCGTGGATCGCCAGGCCGTTCCAGCCGGTGACGACCTTCTCGTCGAGAGCGGGAGGCGCGAGGCGGGACCGGTCCTCGGCGAGGTAGTAGCCGCCCTCCGAGCGCTGGCCGTCGACGATGCTCTCCGAGTCCTGCGCCGATGCGAAGCCGCCGCCCGGCCGCTCGAGAGTGGTCAGGAGGAACGCGGCGACGCCCTCCGCGATCCCGGTCAGCTCCTCCACCCGGGCGCCGTCGTGCCCGAGCAGGACGGCCGCGACGTCGAGCAGCTGCGCGTTGTCGTACAGCATCCGCTCGTAGTGCGGATCGCTCCAGTCGGCCTGCGTCGCGTAGCGGAAGAAGCCCCCGTCGCGGTCGCGGAGCGGGGACGCGGCCAGCGCGAGCAGCGTGCGCTCGGCGAGCGCCGCTCCCGAGGGCCGCGAGGCCAGGAACCCGAGCACGGGAGCCACCGGGAACTTCGGGGCGCCGCCGAAACCGCCGTGCACCCGGTCCTCCTCGTCCTCGAGTGCGCGGACGGCGCCGTCGAGCTCGGCGTCGCCGGGCAGCGCCGCATCGGCGGGCAGCGCCGCGGTCGCCTCGCGCAGGGCCGCGGCCAGGCCGCCCGCCGTCGCCTGCACCTCGTCGCGCCGCAGCCGCCACGCCTCCGAGACCGCGTCGAGGACGTCCGAGAAGGCGGGCACGCCGCCGACGGCGCGCGGCGGGAAGTAGGTGCCGGCGAAGAAGGTCTCGCCGGCGAAGCTGGCGAAGGCCGTCAGCGGCCAGCCGAGCTGTCGGGTGAACGCGCTCGCGGCCGTCAGGTAGGCCGTGTCGACGTCCGGGTGCTCCTCGCGGTCGACCTTCACCGCGACGAAGTCCGCGTTCAGCCGCGCGGCGAGCACCGGATCCGAGAACGACTCCCGCGCCATCACGTGGCACCAGTGGCAGGTGGAGTAGCCGATCGACACCATCACCGGGACGTCGCGGCGCACCGCCTCGGCGAACGCCTCCTCGCCCCAGGGGAACCAGTCGACCGGATTGTCCGCGTGCGAGCGGAGGTAGGGGCTGACACTGGAGCGCAGACGATCGGCCATGCGCTCCACGCTAGACGCGGGCGGAGCCTGCGGTGAGGGGGTTGCCGCGGGTCGGAGGGTCAGGAGGTCCGCGGAGCGCCGACGTCCGCGGGTCTCCCCCGCCGTAGGGCCACCCGACCGCTCAGCGCTCGAAGAACCAGCCCGACGGCCGCTCCGTGCCGCGCACGACCGTGCCGCTTCCGCCGCTCCCGCCGCGACGGCCCACCGCCAGGTAGGCGAGGCTGCCGATGAACGGCGCGATCACGATGAACGCCACCCAGGAGACCTTCGCGACCTTCGAGAGCCTCGGGTTCGACAGCACGCCCCGGATTGCGAAGAGCAGCAGCACGATGTTCAGCACGACCAGCAGGGACTGCGGATTCATCGGGGTGCTCCACGGGATCGTGCGCCGCGGTCGACCGGCGCCGGAGCGCCCGACCGGGCAGGGTGGCCCGCGATGTTTCACGAGACAGGGCATTGTCGCACGCGGCGTAGGATGGAGGGCTCATGTCAGACGTGCTCAGCATCCGCTACCCGCCCGAACTCCCCGTGTCGGCGCGGCGCGACGACATCGCCGCCGCGATCCGCGACCACCAGGTGGTCATCGTCGCCGGCGCGACCGGATCGGGCAAGACGACCCAGCTGCCGAAGATCTGCCTGGAGCTCGGCCGCGAGAGCATCGCGCACACGCAGCCCCGGCGCATCGCCGCGCGCACCATCGCCGAGCGCATCGCGGAGGAGCTCGACGACGAGGTCGGCGGGCTGGTCGGCTACCAGGTCCGGTTCACCGACAAGGCGTCCGCCTCGACGCGGATCAAGCTGATGACCGACGGCATCCTGCTCAACGAGATGAACCACGACCGGATGCTCAGCCGGTACGACACGATCATCATCGACGAGGCGCACGAGCGCAGCCTCAACATCGACTTCCTCCTGGGCTACCTGCACCGCCTGCTGCCGCAGCGTCCCGACCTGAAGGTGATCATCACCTCGGCGACGATCGACCCGCAGAGCTTCGCGGCCCACTTCTCCGACGCCGCCGGGGAGCCCGCGCCGATCATCGAGGTCTCCGGCCGCACCTACCCGGTCGAGATCCGCTACCGCCCGCTGGTCGCCGAGGAACCGGAGGAGGACGACGACACCGACGTCCCCGACGCGACGAGCGGCAGCCGCGACCTGATGACCGGCATCGCCGACGCCCTGGCCGAGCTGGCGCGCGAGGATCCGGGCGACGTCCTGGTGTTCCTCTCGGGCGAGAACGAGATCCGCGACGCCGAGGACGCCATCCGGGGCCGGAACCTGCCGGGCACCGAGGTGCTCCCCCTCTACGGGCGCCTGTCGGCGGCCGATCAGCACCGCGTCTTCGAGAAGGGGCGCACCCCCGGCGTCCGCCGCCGCGTCGTGCTGGCGACCAACGTGGCGGAGACGAGCCTCACCGTCCCCGGGATCCGCTACGTGATCGACGGCGGCACGGCCCGCATCTCGCGCTACAGCGCGCGCTCGAAGGTGCAGCGGCTGCCGATCGAGGCGGTGTCGCAGGCCTCCGCGAACCAGCGCTCCGGCCGCTCGGGCCGCACCAGCGCGGGCATCGCGATCCGCCTCTACTCCGAGGAGGACTACCTCCGCCGCCCCGAGTACACCGATCCCGAGATCCTGCGCACGGGCCTGGCCGCGGTCATCCTGCAGATGATCTCGCTCGGACTGGGCGACATCGCGTCGTTCCCGTTCCTCACTCCGCCCGACTCCCGCGGCATCAAGGACGGCCTCGACCTGCTCACGGAGCTCGGCGCCCTCCGCGTCCCCGGCTCCCCCTCCGCCGCCTCCGCCGCGCCGCGAGACGCCGCTCCGGTGCGCGGCACGCCGCCGAGCGCGCACTCGAGCGGCGTCCCGCGCAAGGGGGCGGAGGCCGCGCCGCAGCTCACGCGCATCGGGCGCGACCTCGCGCGGCTCCCCATCGATCCGCGCTTCGGCCGGATGGTGATCGAGTCGCGCCGCCACGGCGTCAGCCGCGAGGTGATGGCGATCGTCGCGGGCCTCACGATCCAGGACGTCCGCGAGCGCCCTCTCGAGCGCCGCGCGCAGGCCGACCAGCAGCACGCGCGCTTCGTCGATCCCACCAGCGACTTCCTCACCCTGCTGAACCTCTGGAACTACGTGGAGGAGAAGCAGGAGGAGCTCTCCTCGAGCGCCTTCCGGCGCCTGTGCAAGGCCGAGTACCTCAACTACCTGCGCGTGCGCGAGTGGCAGGACGTGTTCCGCCAGCTGCGCCAGCTCGCGCGCCCCCTCAAGCTCGAGCTGGGCGAGCCGAAGGTCGACCCCGACGGGATCCACCGGAGCCTCCTGGCCGGCCTGCTCTCGCACCTGGGCATCAAGGACACCACCTCGCAGCAGGCGCAGCGCGCGGCGAAGAGCCGCGAGCGCCAGAACGTGCAGTACATCGGCGCCCGCAACGCGAAGTTCTCGATCTTCCCCGGCAGCGCCCTGGCCAAGAAGCTCCCCGACGCGGTGATGAGCGCCGAGCTGGTCGAGACCAGCCGCCTCTTCGCCCGCTCGAACGCCGCGATCGATCCGGCCTGGGCCGAGGCGATCGCGGGCGACCTCGTCAAGCGGCAGTTCAGCGAGCCGCACTGGGAGAAGGCGCAGGGCGCGGCCGTGGCCTACGAGAAGGTCACGCTCTACGGCGTGCCGATCATCGCCCGCCGCCGCGTCCAGTTCTCGCGGATCGACGCCTCGTACGCCCGCGAGCTGTTCATCCGGCACGCCCTCGTCGAGGGCGAGTGGGAGTCGCGCCACGCCTTCGACCGCAAGAACCGCGCCCTGCGGGCCGAGCTCGAGCGGCTGGAGGAGCGCACGCGCCGCCGCGACCTGCTCGTCGACGACGAGGCCGTGTTCGACTTCTACGACCGCCGACTCCCCCGCGACATCACCTCGGTGCGCTCGTTCGACTCCTGGTGGCGGACGACCCAGCACGACGAGCCCGACCTGCTGACGATGACGCAGGAGACGCTCCTCCCCGAGGACGCGGAGCAGATCGACGAGACCGCGTTCCCCACGCAGTGGCGCCAGGCCGACCAGCGCTTCCGCCTCTCGTACCGGTTCGAGCCGGGGACGGAGGAGGACGGAGTGACGGTGCACGTGCCGCTCGCGCTCCTGCCCCGCGTGACGCCCCTCGGCTTCGACTGGCTGGTGCCGGGACTCCGGGCCGAGCTGGTCACCGCGATGATCAAGGCGCTGCCCAAGCACCTGCGCCGGAACGTGGTGCCCGCGAACGACTGGGCGCGCAAGCTCACCGCGTCCCTGCCGCACGACGTGCCGAACCCGCCGACGGAGTCGTTCGCGGCGACCCTGGCCGGAGCGATCCGCCGCGAGGCCGGCGTGGTGGTGCAGCCCGAGGACTTCGACCTCGAGCGCATCCCCTCGCACCTGCGGGTCACCTTCGCCGTCGCCGACGAGCGGGGGCGCACGGTCGCCGCCGGCAAGGAGCTCGCCCCGCTGGCCGAGCGCCTGCGCGGTCGGGTCCGCGACGAGGTCGCCCGCGTGGTCGAGGCCCGGGTCCCCGACGCGCTCGAGCGCCGGGGCCTGAGGACCTGGGACATGCCGGAGCTGCCCCGCGTCACCGACACCCGGCAGGGCGGGAACACCATCCGCGCCTACCCCGCCCTGATCGACGACGGCGACTCGGTCTCGATCCGCCTGCTCGCCACGGCCGAGGACCAGGCGCGCGAGCACCCGCGAGGCGTCCGCCGCCTCCTCCTGCTCGCGACGCCGAGCCCCGTCGCCTACGTGCAGCAGCACCTCACCTCGAACGAGAAGCTCGTGCTCGCGCAGAGCCCGTACCAGAACACGACCGCGCTCTTCACCGACTGCCTGCTCGCCTGCGTCGACGCGGTCCTCTGGCGGATGAAGCCCGACGGGATGCTCTTCCTCCGCGCCGAGTTCGACGCCGTGCGCGACCGGGTCTCGGCGAGCGTCATGGACGCGATGTTCGAGACCGTGAAGACGGTCACGACGATCCTCACCACCGCCCGGGGCGTCGAGAAGGCGCTCAAGGCCTCGACGAGCATGGCGCTCCTGCCCGCCCTCACGGATGCGCGGGAGCAGCTCTCCGGCCTGGTCTACCCGGGCTTCGTCTCGGCGACCGGAGTGGAGCGGCTGCGGCACCTCCCGCGCTACCTCGGCGGGATCACCGAGCGCTTCGGCAAGATCGCCGAGAACGTCGGGCGCGACCGCGTCTGGCTGAACGAGGTGCAGGCGGCCCAGGAGCTCTACCGCTCGGCAGGCGGCGTCGTGCCGCTGCCCGCGCACGCCCCGGAGCGGATCGCGCGCGCCCGCTGGATGATCGAGGAGCTGCGGGTGAGCTTCTTCGCGCAGTCGCTCGGCACCGCCGAGAGCGTGTCGCTGCAGCGGATCCGCAAGGTGCTGGCCGGCTGACGTACCCCTCCGCCGAGGGAACCGCGACCCGTCGAGGGACCCTCGTGCAGCGGTCTCCCTCGACGAACCGCAGTCCCCTCCGGAGCGCTAGTGTCGTCCGGTGGGCAGCTACACCGATCTCCTGAAGACCCCCGGGGTGGGGCGCATCATCCTCGCGCAGCTGACCGCGCGCTTCCCGTTCGGGATGCTCTCGCTGGCGTTCCTCCTGCACGTGGAGCGGGTGCACCACTCCTACGCCGCCGCCGGCCTGGTGCTCGGCTCGATGTCGATCGGGCAGGCCATCGCCGGGCCGCTGACCAGCCGCCTGATGGGGCGGCTCGGGATGCGCCGCGTGCTGACGATCACCCTCGTGGTCTGCGCGGGCGCGATCATCGCGATGGCCGTGCTCCCGCTCGAGGTGTGGCAGTTCGTCGTGATCGGGTTCGTCGCCGGCCTGAGCATGCCGCCGGTGCAGCCGGCCGTGCGGACCATCTACCCCAAGATGGTCACCAGCTCGCAGCTGACCCCGCTCTTCTCGCTCGACGCCTCCGCTCAGGAGATCATCTGGGTGCTCGGCCCGGTGCTGGCGACGCTCGTGTCGATCCAGGTGTCGACGGTCGCGGGCATCCTGACGGCCGCCGCGTTCCTGATCGGCGGCGGGATCTGGTTCATCGCCTCGCCCGAGGTGGGCCGCGTCCGCATCCCGCGCTCGAAGCGCCGCCTCGGCGTGGTGCTCACGAAGCCCCCGGTGCTGCTGGCCACGGTCGTCGGCTTCCTCCTGATCGGCGCCTGCTCGGCGGTCGAGGCGGGCGTCGTCGCGGTGTTCGGCGAGGGCGGAGTCGAGTCGGGCGTCGTGCTCGCCGTGTTCGCGGCGGGCTCCCTGGTCGGCGGCCTCGCCCTCGGCCACATCCCGATCAGCCGGTGGGCGACCGCGCGGCGGATGCTGATCGTCACGGTCGGCATGGGTCTGGCGGCGGTCTCGACCGACTTCTGGTGGCTGTGCGTCACGCTGTTCCTCGCCGGCATCGGCATCGCCCCCGCTCTCGCGGCTCTGTTCGCGATCACCGCCTCGAGCGTGCGCTTCTCGGACACGGCGGAGGCCTACGGCTGGGTCGGCACCGGTCAGCTGATCGGCGCGGCGCTGGGCTCCGCGATCGCCGGCGTGCAGATCGACCAGGCCGGGCCGACCGCCGCCATCGTCGTCGCCGCCGCCTTCGCCCTGGTCGGCTTCCTGGTGCCCCTGCTCGGCCGCCGGTACCACCCGGATCTCCGCGGGCGCGACGCCAGCCCGCTCCCCGACACCGAGCCGGTCACCCTGCCCTCCTAGGCCGCCACCCCGGTTGTCCGGCGCCTGTCGGGCACCCTAGGGTGAAGGCCTACGACGGCGAGGGGGCGGCATGGGACTGCGGGAGGACGCGGAGGAGCTGGTGCGCGAGCACCGGCGCGCCGCCGCCCGGACCGACCTCCTCGACCCCTGGTCCGATCCGGAGACCCCGGAGTGGTGCACCGAGCTCGCCGCCGCGCTCTGGCAGGGGTCCTTCCGCCCGAGTCCCGTCTACTTCCGCCGCGAGGAGTCCTCGCACGCCTGGCGCGGCCCGCACTCGACCCGCCTGCACCACCTCGGCTACGGGTGGCAGCTCACCGCGCACCGCGAGCAGCACGGGGTCGTCGCCTCCGAGACGGCGGTGGTCCTCGAGACGGGCTCCCTCTGGCGCGGACTCGGCATCGGCCGGCGCCCCGTGCGCGCGCTCCGAGGCCGACTCGGCGTCGAGGGCCTGCAGGCGGGCCACGACGTGCACTTCGCCGTGCGCGGCATCGACGAGCGCAGCGACGCGGAGCGCGCCGAGCGGCGCCTCCTCTTCGGGGTGGCCGGTCTCGCGGCGCTGATCGAGGACGACGTGCACGTGGGACCGCACGGCGAGCTCGACTGGAGCGTCTGAGGCGCATGCCAGCATGGGAGGCATGAGCGTCCCCCTGATCCCCCTCAACGACGGCCGCGCGATCCCCCAGCTCGGGCTCGGCGTCTACAAGATCGGCGACGAGGAGGCGGCCCGCACGGTCGCCGTCGCCCTGGAGGCCGGCTACCGGCACGTCGACACCGCCACCCTCTACGGCAACGAGCGCGGAGTCGGCGAGGGCATCCGCGCGAGCGGCCTCCCCCGCGAGCAGGTCTTCGTGACGACCAAGGTCTGGAACGACGACCACGGCTTCGACGAGACGCTCGCCGCCTTCGACCGGAGCCTCGAGCTGCTCGGCACCGACTACGTCGACCTCTACCTCGTGCACTGGCCGATCCCCTCGCGCGACCGCTACGTCGACACCTACCGCGCCCTCGAGCGCCTGCAGAGCGAGGGGCGGGCCCGCTCGATCGGCGTCTCGAACTTCGCCGAGGAGCACGTGCAGCGCCTGCTCGACGAGACGGGAGTGGTGCCGGCGATCAACCAGGTCGAGCTGCACCCGCGGCTGCCCCAGGAGGAGCTGCGCACCTTCGACGCCGCCCACGGGATCGTCACCGAGGCGTGGTCGCCGCTGGCCCGCGGGCGCCTCCTCGACGAGCCGGCCCTGGCCCGCGTCGCCGCGAAGCACGGCGTCTCGCCGGCGCAGGCGGTGCTGCGCTGGCACGTGCAGCTCGGCGTCGTCGTGATCCCGAAGTCGGTGACGCCGGAGCGGATCCGCGAGAACCTGGACGTCTTCGGCTTCGCCCTGGACGACGAGGACCTCGCCGCGATCGCCGGGCTCGCGACCGGTGAGCGCACCGGCCGCGACCCGCGCTTCGACTGAGGCTCCGGCGATGACGGCGGGCAGGGTCCTGCTCCTGCACGGCCTGGGCGGCTCGGGCCGCACCTGGTGGCGGCTGAGCCGCGAGCTGACCGCGGCGGGCTGGAGCGTCTCCGCTCCCGACCTGCGCGGACACGGCGACGGGCCGCGCGGCGGCTCCGCCCGCCACGACGCCTACGCCGACGACGCCCTCGCGCGGGGACCGTTCGACCTCGTCGTCGGGCACTCGCTCGGCGGAGCGGTCGCGGTGCGCGCCGCCGCCCGCGAGTCCGGCTGGGCGGGGCGCCTGGCGCTGCTGGACCCGGTGCTCCGGCTCGCCCCGGAGCAGCGGGCCGCCGTCCGCGCGGGCGAGCTCGCCGGTCTCGCGGTCTCGGCCGAGGAGCTCGCTGTCGCGCAGCCGCTCTGGGACGAGCGGGACCGGGCCGAGAAGCTCGCCGCGGTGCGGGCCGCCGACCCGTCCGCGGTGGCGGCGACGATCGACGACAACGATCCGTGGGACCTGCTGGCGGACCTGCCGGGCCTCCGCCCGCCGGTCCTCGTGCTGGCCGGCGATCCGCAGGTCGAGACGCTGCTCCCTCCCTCCCTCGCCGCCCTGGTGCTGCGTGCGAATCCGCGCATCCGGTACGCGGTCGTGGCGGGCGCAGGTCACAGCCCCCACCGCGACCGTCCGGAGGAGACGCTCGCGATGCTCTGCGAGTGGGCCGAGAGCCCGGCGACGGCCTGACCGACCCGCCGGCCCGGTCCGTGTTTCGTCCGGATGAAATCTGGCAGGGGGGACTGGGCCGCACCGTTTCCTGTGAATACCCTCGCAGAGGACGCGATCCCCTCCCAGTCTTCGGGAGGTGCGCGTCGGGGCCGCCGACGCGGCGGCCCGTTCTCGAGGAGAGGGAGCCCCAGTGGCGCGAACCACCACGAACACCTCGAGCGGCCGCCGACGCCGCTCGCTGATCGGCTCGAGCGCGATGATCGGAGCGGGCGCCCTCGTCGCCGGCTTCGCCTTCGCGCCGACGGCGAGCGCCGTCGAGCCGGTCGACTTCGCCGACACCGTCACGGTCGACGGCATCATGACCCACCTGGAGGCGCTTCAGGCGATCGCGGACGCCAACGGCGGCACCCGCGCGATCGGCACTCCGGGCTACGAGCTGAGCGGCGCGTACGTCGAGAAGGTCCTCGCGGACGCCGGCTACACGACGCAGCGCCAGGACTTCACCACCGCGACGCAGACGATCGACGCGTTCACGCTGACCACCGGCACCGGCGCCGTCGGCACGCCGATGGAGTTCACTCCGTCGACGCCCGAGGGCGGCGTGACCGGCGAGCTCATCGCCCCCGTCGATCCGCTCGGCTGCACCACGGACGCCTGGGCCGGCCTCGACGCCACCGGGAAGGTCGCGCTCGTCAGCCGCGGCTCCTGCAGCTTCCTCGAGAAGTCGGTCGCCGCCGGTGCCGCCGGCGCCGCCGCGATCATCATCTACGACAACGCGCCGAGCGACGCCCTCAACGGGACGTTCGGCGGACAGGACGCGGCCGCCGTCCCCGGCGTCGGCGTCACGCAGGCCGAGGGGCAGGCGCTGCTGGCGTCGCTCCCCGCGAGCGTCTCGGTCCTCATCGACCAGACGACGACCGAGGTGGAGACCTTCAACATCGTCACGGAGACCCCGGGCGGCGACCACGACAACGTGGTCATGCTCGGCGCGCACCTCGACAGCGTGCCCGCCGGCCCCGGCATCAACGACAACGGCTCCGGATCCGCGACGCTGCTCGAGACGGCCGTGCAGCTGGCCGCCGCGGGCGACACGACCAACGCGGTCCGCTTCGCCTGGTGGGGCGCCGAGGAGGTGGGCCTGGTCGGCTCCTACACCTACGTCGACTCCCTGACGGAGGAGGACGCCTCGAAGATCGCGACCTACATGAACTTCGACATGGTCGCCTCGCCGAACTACGTGATCTCCGTCTACGACGCGGACCAGTCCACCTACGAGGCCCCCGTGGACGTGCCCGCCGGCTCGATCGCGACCGAGAAGGCGTTCACCGACTACTTCGACTCGATCGACCAGCCCTGGATCGACACCGCGTTCGACGGACGCAGCGACTACGACGGCTTCATCTCGGTCGGCATCCCGTCCTCGGGCGTCTTCACCGGCGCCGACGACGTCAAGACGGAGGAGGAGGTCGCGCTGTTCGGCGGCACCGCCGGCATCACGCACGACCCGAACTACCACTCCGCCGCCGACGACATCGACAACATCAACCAGGAGGCGCTCGGCATCACGTCGAAGGCCATCGCCTTCGTGACCGCCTCGTTCGCCGCGGACACCTCCGCGATCGACGCCGAGAAGGACCCGACCACGCCGACCCCGACGCCGGAGCCCACCGTGGCCCCGACCGCCGAGCCGACCGTCGCTCCGACCGCGCAGCCGACCGTCGCCCCGACGACCGCGCCCACCACCGCACCGACGGCCGCTCCCACTCCGAGCAGCACGCCGACCGCCGTGGCGCCGCACCCCGGCGGCCGCCCGCCCCTGGCCTCGACGGGCGCCGACATCGGCCTGCCGCTGGGCCTCGGCGGACTGCTGATCGCCGGCGGCGTCGGCGGGCTCCTGCTCGCCGCGCTGCGCCGCCGGAGCGCCGAGCGCGGCTAGCCACCACCGCCCCGGAGCCGTCCGGCCGTCGCTCCGCGACGACCGGACGGCTCCGTCGTTCCGCCCTGAGGGGACCCCGGACCGTCGAGCTGCGGGGGGTCCCTTCGACGGTCGGGGGCTCCCTCACGTCCGACAGGGCTTCCGGCGGCCGGGGGACACGGTGTTCACTGGGCGCATGCGAGCCATCTGGAAGGGCGCGATCACCTTCGGCCTGGTCAACGTGCCGGTGAAGATCTACAGCGCGACCGAGGACCACGACATCCCGCTGCACCAGGTCCACGACAAGGACGGCGGGCGGATCCGGTATCAGCGCAAGTGCGAGATCTGCGGCGAGGTCGTCACCTTCGACCACATCGACAAGGCCTACGACGACGGCGAGCGCACCGTGGTCCTGTCCAAGGACGAGCTCAAGGCGCTGCCGGAGGAGCGCGACCGCGAGATCGACGTCGTGCAGTTCGTGCCCAGCGAGCAGGTCGACCCGATCATGTTCGACCGCGCCTACATCCTGGAGCCCGACTCCTCCTCCCCCAAGGCCTACGTCCTGCTGCGCCGCACCCTCGAGCAGACGGACCGCACCGCGATCGTCGAGTTCGCGCTGCGGCAGAAGACCCGCCTCGCCGCGCTGCGCGTGCGCGGCAAGCTCCTGATGCTGCAGACCCTGCTCTGGGCGGACGAGGTGCGGGAGGTCGAGTTCCCGTCGCTGGAGGGCAGCACCCGGATCGCGGCGCGCGAGCTCGAGATGTCGGCGCACCTGGTCGACTCCTACTCCGAGGACTTCGACGCCGCGAAGTTCCACGACGCGTACCAGGAGGAGCTGCGCACGCTGATCGACGCCAAGATCGAGCAGGGCGACGCCCTCGACACCGCCGCGACCTTCGGCGAGGCGCCGGAGGAGGAGGGCGGCGGCGAGGTGCTCGACCTGATGGAGGCGCTCAAGCGCTCGGTCGAGCGCAGCCGCGGGGCGAAAGGTGCGCCGGCGGAGGAGGCTCCCGCCGAGAAGAAGGCGGCGACGACGCCTGCCCCGAAGAAGGCGGCGAAGGCTCCGGCGACGACCGCCGCGAAGAAGAAGCCCGCGGCGAAGAGAGCCGACCCGGAGAAGGGCGCCGACGCGCCTGCGAAGAAGCGGACCCCGAAGAAGACCGCGGCGGCGGAGAAGGCGGCGTCCTAGCCCCGCCGGATGCGGAGGGTCGGGGTCGGACGGAGCCTCAGGCCCGCTCGGCCGCCCGGTCGGGCTCGTCGGCCGCGTCCAGCTCGTCCACGTCGTCGAGGTCGACCGCGACCGAGCTGACCAGCGCGAGCAGCGCCTCCGCGTAGGCGTTCTCGGCCGCCGCGTCCTCGAAGGTCCGCGCCCGGCCGCCGAGCTCGACCTCGACGGCGAACCGCGTCTCCGGCTCGGCGAGGCGACGAAGGGAGCGGAAGGTCCCGCGGAGGAGCTCGCGCAGCTGGTCCTCCCGCGGCAGCCAGAGCGAGTCCTCCAGGGAGACGGAGTCGAGCGCCCATTCCGTGGTGCCGTTGAAGCCGAGGACGGTCCCGCTCGGGTACTCGTGCGCCTCGATGGTCATGTCGCTGACGGTGAAGACGTCGCCGTCGAAGCCCTCCCGCTCGATGCGGAAGCGGTCACCGGTGCGGGGCGTCCAGCGCACGCCCGCCGTGCGCAGGGCACGGGCCAGCTCGAAGGAGATCATCCGACGAGTGTGGCCCGCGAAGCCGCGAACGCGCCGCGAGCGGCACCCGCGCGCCCCGATGTCGGTGGATGAGTTTACGTTCATGAAACGTCCGGTTCACAGGCCGGGCACCCGCACTGCATAGCGTGACCATGCGTGCCCCTTCCGGGGGTGCGCCGGCCGCGCCGCGCGGCGACGACGCTGCGACCGCTCTTCCGAGCGGCGATCGAGAGGACCACCATGCCCGACTCTCCCACCCCGCCCGACCGCCGCCGGAGGCGCGGGCTCGGCCTGGCGGCCCTGACCGGACTGGCCCTGGCGGCCGCTCCGCTGGTCGCGACCTCCGCCGCGGCCGCGCCCTCGGGCGACGAGCTCGTCATCAGCGAGGTCTTCGCCCGCGGAGGCTCCGCCGGTGCCGCGTTCAGCAACCGCTACGTGGAGCTCTACAACCCCACCGCCGCCGAGATCGCCCTCGGCGGCCTCTCGATCCAGTACCGCTCGGCGACCGGCACCGCGAACCCCACCACGACCGTGCCGCTCACCGGCTCGGTGCCCGCCGGCGGCCACTTCCTGCTCGCCGGCGCCAGCAACGGCACCAACGGCGCGGCCCTGCCGACGCCCGACCAGAGCGCGAACGGCCTCAACATGGCCGCCGCGGGCGGCACCCTCTTCCTCGTCGACGGGACCTCGGCGCTCGTGGCGCCGCCCACCGGCGCCGCCGCCCAGCCGGACGCGGTGATCGACCTCGTCGGCTACGGCACCTCGAACACCTTCGAGTCGTCCGTCGCCACGGTGCCCTCCCTCACCCAGACGATCGCCCGCGCGGACACCGCCACCGGCGACACCGACGTCAACTCGGCCGACTTCGCGCTCGGCGCACCGACCCCGCAGGCCGCGGGCGGAGGATCCGAGCCCGAGCCCACGACGCCGCCGACGACGACCCCGCCGACCACTCCCCCGACGACCCCTCCGGCCGAGATCCCGGCCGTCTCCATCGCGGAGATCCAGGGCACCGGCTACGCGTCGCCGCTCGTCGGCAGCACCGTCACCACCTCCGGCGTCGTCACCGCGCGCTACCCGTCCGGCGGCTACAACGGCTACGTCATCCAGACCCCCGGCACCGGCGGCGAGAGCTCGCGCACGGCCTCCGACGCCGTCTTCGTCTTCTCCTCCGCCTCCGTCGGGTCGGTCACGATCGGCGACCACCTGCGCATCACCGGCGAGGTGAGCGAGTACAACGGCCTGACCGAGCTCACCCCGACCTCGGCCGCGACCGTCGTGAAGCTCGACGGCGCCGCCGCAGCGCCGGTCCCGGCCGCTGTCGCGCTCCCCGGCACCGCCGCCGAGCGCGAGGTGCTCGAGAGCATGCTGATCGCTCCGCAGGGCGCCTACACGGTCACCGACACCTTCGACCTGAACAGCTTCGGCTCGGTCGGCCTCGCCGCCGGCACGTCCCCGCTGCTCACGCCGACCGAGGTCGCCCGCCCCGGCTCGCCGGAGCTCGCGGCCGTCGTCGCCGACAACGCCGCCCGCGCGATCACCCTCGACGACGGCGCCTCGATCAACTTCCTCGGCGCCGCCGCGAACAAGGCGATCCCGCTGCCCTACCTCACCACCACCGCGCCGATCCGCGTGGGTGCTCCGGCGACCTTCACCCGCCCCGTCGTCCTCGACTACCGCAACGGCGGCTGGGCCTTCCAGCCCACCACGCAGCTGACCGTCGAGAACGCCGGCGACGTGCAGCCCGCGACCTTCGCGAACACCCGGACCGCGAAGCCCGAGGCCGTCGGCGGCGACCTCTCGATCGCGTCCTTCAACGTGCTCAACTACTTCTCCACCACCGGCGACTCGATCACCGGCTGCACCTTCTACACCGACCGCGACGGCGACCCCGTCACGGTCAACAGCGGCTGCGACGCCCGCGGAGCGGCGAACGCCGACGACCTCGAGCGCCAGCAGGCCAAGATCGTGACCGCGATCAACACCCTCGGCGCGGGCGTCGTCTCGCTCGAGGAGATCGAGAACTCGGCCAAGTTCGGCAAGCCGCGCGACGAGGCCCTCGCCACCCTGACCGCCGCGCTGAACACGGCGGCCGGCTCCGAGGTCTGGGCCTACGTCCCCTCCCCCGCAGCGCTCCCCGCGCTCGCGGACGAGGACGTCATCCGCACCGCCTTCATCTACAAGAAGGCCGTCATCGAGCCGGTCGGCGAGTCCGTCGTGCTCAACGACACGGTGAACTTCTCTAACGCCCGCAAGCCCCTCGCCCAGGAGTTCCGCCTCCTCGGCGACAGCGCCAGCGAGTTCGTCGCGATCGTGAACCACTTCAAGTCGAAGGGCTCCGGATCCGGCGCCGACGCCGACCAGGGCGACGGCCAGGGCGCCTCGAACGCCTCGCGCGTGAAGCAGGCGACCGCCCTCGTCGCCTTCGCCGACCGCCTCCGCACCGAGAAGGCCACCGAGCTCGTCTACCTGCTGGGCGACTTCAACGCCTACTCGAAGGAGGACCCGGTGAAGGTGATCACCGACGCCGGCTACATCGACCAGGGTGCGAAGGACGGCAAGTACTCGTACTCGTTCGACGGCGCGGTCGGCTCGCTGGACCACGTCTTCGCCTCGCCCGCGGCCGACAGGACTGTCACCGGGGTCGACACCTGGAACATCAACAGCGGCGAGTCCGTGGCACTGGAGTACAGCCGCTACGACTACAACGCGACGATCTTCTACGACACCTCGGCGTACCGCTCCAGCGACCACGACCCGGTCGTCGTCGGCCTCGACCTGCCCGAGACCCGGACGGACCCGGAGCCCGAGCCCGTCACGGTCATCGACGTCGCGACCACCGCCTCCACCAAGCGCCTCGCCGTCGTGCGGACGCTGACGGTGTCGGCGGTGAACAACGGCGACGAGACGGTCTCGATCGAGATCACGACGGCGTACGGCAGCAAGACGAAGAAGACGGTCAAGCCCGGCCAGTCGTTCACGGTCAAGACCGTGACCGTCTTCAAGCCCATCAAGGCCGGCACGGCGACCATCGAGGTCACCGCGCCCGACGGCACCGAGCGCGTCTACAAGCAGGCGTACCGCGGCGCCTGATCCCGCGCGACCCCTGACCTCGACGAGCTCCGGCTCCTAGAGTTCGGGGATGCCCGAGGGAGACAGTGTGCACCGTCTCGCCGCCCGCCTCAGGCGGGCGGCGGACGGTCGCACCGTCCTCGAGGGCGAGCTGCGCTCCGGGGACGCGGCCGGCACCTCCCTCGCCGGGCTGAGGATCCTCGAGCACGACACCCACGGCAAGCACCTCCTCACCCGCTTCTCCGGCGGAACGACCCTTCACACCCACCTGCGGATGCAGGGCTCCTGGACCGTGACCGCTCCCGGCCGAGCGGTCCCCCGCTCGGTGCAGAAGGACGTCCGCGTCCGCCTCCGCCTCGACGACGACTCGACCGTGTGGGGCATCGACCTCCCGGTCGTCGAGCTCCTCGCCACCCGCGACGAGCCGCGCGCCGTCGGGCACCTCGGGCCCGACCCGCTCCGCGCGGACTGGGACGCCGACGAGGCCGTCCGGCGCCTCTCCCGCCTCCCGGACCGGCCCGTCGTCGCCGCACTCCTCGACCAGCGCTGCCTCGCGGGTCTCGGCAACCTCTGGGCCAACGAGGTCTGCTTCCTCCGCGGGGTCTGGCCCTGGCGGCCGATCGGCTCCCTCGACGTCCGCGCCCTCGTGGCGACCGCGGCGAGAGGCCTCCGCGCCTCCGTCACGATCCCGGGGATGTTCCAGACCACCACCGGTGACACCCGCCGCGGCGAGCGGCACTGGGTCGCGGGGCGCGCCGGGCGCCCGTGCCTGCGCTGCGGCACGACGGTGCTCGTCCGCGACGAGGTCCGCGACGACCCCGAGCAGCGCCGCACCTGGTGGTGCCCGCACTGCCAGCCGGAGCAGGCGACCGCCGCCTGAAGCCCGCGTACCGCTGCCGACGGCCCGTGCGTAGGCTGGCCGCATGACGAACGAGTGGGGAACTCCGGATCCGTCCGCCCGGCGAGACCGGTCCGCGGAGGTCGTCCCGGCGGCCGCCTCCGGCGAGGAGGTGGAGACCGCCCGCGTCGAGGACGCCGAGCGCGCGCGCGCTGTGCGCGAGGTCAAGCGGCGCCGCGACTTCCTGGGATCGGTCGGCGGATGGGCGAGCGTCTCGGCGATCACGACCGCCGTCTGGGTCGGCACAGGGGCCGACGGCTACTTCTGGCCGATCTGGCCGATGATCGGGATCGGGATCGGCGTCGTCGGCCAGGCCGCGTCGATCTGGGGACCCGCCCGCAAGGAGATCACCGAGGCGGACATCGCCGCAGAGATGCAGCGCCGGGAGAAGCGCGGCCGCTGATCAGTCCAGGCGGCCGACCGAGGTGACGCGGACGACGGCCGCACCCTGCTCGTCCGACTCGGCGAGGTCGACGGTCGCCGAGATCCCCCAGTCGTGGTCGCCGGCCGGATCGTCGAGGATCTGCCGCACGAGCCACTGCGTCGGCTCCTCCGTGACGAGCAGCATCTTCGGCCCCCGGGCGTTGGGCCCGATGCCGATGCTGTCGTGCTCGTCGTAGTAGTCGTCCAGCGCGGCGCCCCACGCGTCGGCGTCGAAGCCGGCGGCGGCGTCGAGCTCGCCGAGCGCCTCGTGGTCGTCGAGGGCGGCGAGGGTCACCCGGCGGAACATCTCGTTGCGCACCAGCACGCGGAAGGCGCGGTGGTTCGCGGTGAGGCGGCGCGGAGCGGGCGGCACGATCGCCTGGTCCGCCGCGTGGAGCGCCGGATTGACCAGCTCCTCCCACTCGTCGACCAGCGAGGAGTCGACCTGGCGCACGAGCTCGCCCAGCCACTCGATCAGGTCGTGCAGCTCCTCGTTCTTCAGCTCGTCGGGGATGGTCTGCCGGGCCGCGCGGAACGCGTCGGACAGGTAGCGCAGCACCAGTCCCTCCGAGCGGGAGAGCTTGTAGAAGGCGGTGTACTCGCCGAAGGACATCGCCCGCTCGTACATGTCGCGCACGACCGACTTCGGCGAGAGCTCGAAGTCCTTCACCCACGGCTGCGCCGTGGTGTAGGTCTCGAAGGTCGCCTCGAGGAGCTCCTCGAGCGGCTTGGGGTGCGTGACGGACTCGAGCAGCTCCATCCGCTCCTCGTACTCGATCCCGTCGGCCTTCATCGCCGCGACGGCCTCGCCGCGGGCCTGGAACTGCTGGGCCCCCAGGATCGGGCGCGGGTCGTCGAGGGTCGCCTCGAGCACCGAGATCACGTCGAGCGCGAAGCTCGGCGACTCCGGGTCGAGAACGTCGAACACGGCCAGCGCGAACGGCGAGAGCGGCTGGTTGAGCGCGAAGTTCGGCTGCAGGTCGACGGTCAGGCGGATGCGGGTCACGCCGTCGGCGCCGACGCTCTGCTCGACCACGCCCGCCTCCCGCAGCGTCCGGTAGATGCCGAGCGCCCGGCGGGCGAGCTGCAGCTGCCGCTTCCACGGCTCGTGGTTGTCGAAGATCAGGGCGTGCACGTTCGCGTAGGCGTCGCCGCCGCGGGCGATCACGTTCAGCAGCATCGCCGACGTGATCGTCATGTGCGAGGTCAGCGTCTCGGGCTCGGCGTCGACGAGCTTGCGGAAGCTCGGCTCGCCCCAGCTGACGAAGCCCTGCGGCGCGCGCTTGGCGACCCACTTCCTCCGCTTCTTCGGGTCGTCGCCCATCTTGTCGAGAGCCTTCCGGTTCTCGGACTCGTGCTCGGGGGCCTGCACGACCACGGTCCCGGCGGTGTCGTACCCCGCGCGACCGGCGCGGCCGGCGATCTGGTGGAACTCGCGGGCCGAGAGCTGGCGGGTCCGGGTGCCGTCGTACTTGGTCAGCGCGGTGAGCAGCACGGTGCGGATCGGGACGTTGATGCCGACGCCGAGGGTGTCCGTGCCGCAGATCACGCGCAGCATGCCCTGCTGGGCGAGCTGCTCGACCAGGCGGCGGTACTTCGGCAGCATGCCCGCGTGGTGCACGCCGATCCCCAGCCGGAGCAGCCGGGAGAGGGTCTTGCCGAACGCGGTGGTGAAGCGGAAGCCGCCGATCACCTCGGCGATGCGGTCGCGGTGCTCGCGGGTGGCGATGTTCGCGCTGGTGAGCGCCTGCGCACGCTCGAGAGCGGCCGCCTGCGAGAAGTGCACGACGTAGACCGGCGACTGGTTCGTCGAGAGCAGCTCCTCGATGGAGTCGTGGATCGGCGCGATCTCGTAGAAGTAGTGCAGCGGCACCGGGCGCTCCACGCCGGTGACCCGGGCGGTCTCCCGGCCCGTACGGCGGCTGAGGTCGGCGGCGAGCGCCGTCACGTCGCCGAGGGTGGCCGACATCAGCACGAACTGCACGTGCGGGAGGGTGAGCAGCGGCACCTGCCACGCCCAGCCGCGCGCCGGGTCCGCGTAGAAGTGGAACTCGTCCATCACGACCTGGTCGACCGGGGTGTCCTCGCCGTGCCGGAGCGCGAGGTTCGCGAGGATCTCGGCCGTGCAGCAGATGATCGGCGCGTCGGCGTTCACCGAGGAGTCGCCGGTGACCATCCCGACGTTGGAGGCGCCGAAGACGTCGACCAGCGCGAAGAACTTCTCGGAGACGAGCGCCTTGATCGGCGCCGTGTAGAAGCTGCGGCGTCCGGAGGCGAGCGCCGCGGCGTGCGCGCCGATCGCGACGAGCGACTTCCCGGTGCCGGTGGGCGTCGAGAGGATCAGGTTGGAGCCGGAGGCGATCTCGAGCATGGACTCGTCCTGCGCCGGGTAGAGCGGGAGGCCGCGCGACTCCGCCCACTCGGTGAAGGCCAGGTAGACCGCGTCGTCGTCGACGCGCCCGTCCGCGTCGGGCGTCGGCATCCGGTCGAGCAGCGTCGAGGTCATCCCCCCATCCTCCCAGCCCGTGGGCCGTCGCTCGGGTGCGATCCGTCACGGACGGCCCGTGCGCCCTCGCCTCACGGGCCGCGGGTGACGGATCGGTCCGCTGGAGCGAGGGCCCCGTCGACGAGTCCGACGACGCGGTCCGCGTCGGCCAGCACGGCGGGGTCGTGCGAGACGCAGACCACGGTCGCGCCGCGGTCCGCCTCCGCGCGCAGGACCGACCGGATCCGCTCCGCACTCGCTGAATCGAGACCGGTGGTGGGCTCGTCCAGGAGCAGCAGGCCGGCCCCGCGGGCGAGCCCCTGGGCGAGGAGCGCCCGCTGCCGCTGACCGCCGGAGAGCACCGCGAAGGGCTCCCGGGCGAGCGCGGCGATCTCCATCCGCTCGAGCGCGGTGGCGATCGCGTCCGCCGCGCGCGCGTCGCTGCGGCGGAGGCGGCCGAGCCGACCCCAGGTGCCCACGGCGACCACGTCGCGCACCGTCACCGGGAGGCGGTCCGGGATCGACGCCCGCTGCGGCACGAAGGCGATCGCTCCGGTGACGTCCCGCGTGCCGGACGTCAGTGGACGCACTCCCGCGATCACCTCCAGAAGCGTCGACTTGCCGGCGCCGTTCGGCCCGGCGATCACGGTCAGCGAGCGCGCGGCGACGTCGAGATCGACCCCCGCGAGAGCGCGGCGGGAGCCGAAGTCGACGTGAGCGCCTCGGAGGCGGGCCGGGGGCTCGGGCAGGGGTGAGACGTCCATCCCGACGAGCGTACAGGAGTGATAACTGTTCTCATTATCGTGTACGGTCGGGCACCATGCCCAGCCTCCTCGCCGGAATCCTCGAGCCGTTCGCTCTCGACTTCCTCCAGCGCGCCCTCCTCGGCGGCGTCCTCGTCGCGGTCCTCTGCGGCGTCGTCGGCACCTGGGTGGTCCTCCGCGGGATGGCCTTCCTCGGCGAGGCGCTCGCCCACGGGATGCTCCCCGGCGTCGCCCTCGCGACGGTGCTCGGCGCGCCCGTCCTCGTGGGCGGCGCAGCCAGCGCGGTGCTGATGAGCCTCGGCATCGCGGCCCTGCAGCGGCGCGGACGACTGTCCTACGACACCAGCATCGGCCTGCTCTTCGTCGCCATGCTGGCGCTGGGGGTCATCGTGATCTCGCACTCGGGCAGCTTCGCCACGGACGCGACCTCGATCCTCTTCGGCGACATCCTCGCGATCACCCCTGTCGACATCGGGCTGCTCGCCGCCGCCGCCGGAACCGGCCTCCTCGTCGCAGCGGCCTTCCACCGCCCGCTCGTCGCCCTGGCGCTGGATCCGCGCATCGCCGCGGTGCTCGGGCTCGGTCCGCGCTCGGCTCAGGCCGCGCTGGTCGGCCTGGTGACCCTCGCCGTCGTCGCCTCCTACCAGGCGGTCGGCTCGCTCCTCGTCGTCGGGCTCCTTGTGGCTCCCGCGGTGGCCGCCGGGCACTGGACCACCCGCATCCCGACCCGGATGCTGCTCGCGTCGATCCTCGGCGCGGCCTCCGTGCTCGTCGGCCTGCTCGTCTCCTGGCACGCGGCCACGGCCGCGGGCGCCTCGGTCGCCGGCACGGCCATCGCGGTCGCCGCGGTGTCCTGGGCGGTCCGCTCGGCCGCGTCGGCCCTCGCGTCCCGGTCGGGCCCTCAGCCGGTCGCCGCATGAGGCCCTGCCGGCACCGCTCCTCCCCCGCTCACCCTCGAAAGGACTCCGTGCACTCCCGAACCACCGCCTCCACCGTCCTCCTGGGCGCTCTCGCGCTGGGCCTGGCCGCCTGCTCGACCGATGCCTCCGCGCCGGCCGCGGACGACACGGGCTCCGGCCACGGCGCCGTCGCGAACGCCGCCGAGCTCGCCGAGCCGCGCCTGGGGCTGACGTCGATCGACCCGTCGGGCGCCGTGTCGCACCTCGACCTCCTCGACGAGACGGTCACCGGCCTCGGCACCATCGGCGCACCGAGCGCGATGACGACCGACGGCCGCTACCTCTTCGCCCAGACCGATGCGGGCGTCGAGATCGTCGACAGCGGCGTGTGGACCTGGGACCACGTGGACCACTTCCACTACTACCGCGCGGACCCCCGCCTGATCGGCACGGTCGAGGGCTCCGGGACGGCCGTCGTCGCCACGACGAACCTCTCGACCACCGGCGGAACCGGACTCTTCTTCCCCGACTCCGGCGAGGCGGTCCTCCTCGACACCGAGGCGCTGTCGAAGGGGGCGATCGTCGAGCGGTTCCGGAAGGACGTCGAGCCCGGACCCGGGATGGTCGTGCCCGTCGGCTCGTCCGCACTGGTGACCGAGGGGTCCGGATCCGGAGCGGCCGTCGCCGGCTACGACTCGGACGGCGAGCCGACGGGTCTCCGCGAGGCCTGCCCCGACCCCGCCGGGACGATCACCACCCGCGTCGGCGCCGTCATCGGCTGCTCCGACGGCGCACTCCTGGCGTCGATCGAGGACGAGGAGCTCGTCGTCGAGCGGATCCCCTACCCCGCCGGCACCACCGCGCCACCCGCCGCCTCCTTCGACAACCGCGAGGGCCGCCCCACGGTCGCCGGCCTCGCCGGGGACGCGGGCATCTGGCTCCTCGACACCCGGGAGCGCTCCTGGAGCCTCCTCCCCTCTCCCGCCCCGCTGGCGCAGGTCACCGCGGTGGACGACGCGGACGAGACCGTCCTCGCCCTCGCCGCCGACGGCCGCGTGCTGGTTCTCGACGGCTCCGACGGTGCGGTCCTCTCCGAGACCGCGCCCCTCGTCGCGGACACGACCGCGGACGGCTCGCGGCCCGTCCTGATCGCCGACCAGCAGCGGGCCTACCTCAGCGCGCCCGCCGAGCGGAAGCTGCACGAGATCGACTACGCGGACGGCGCGCGCCTCGCCCGCACCTTCGAGACCGCCACCGAGCCGGCCTTCACGGCGGAGACGGGCCGATGAGGCGCCGCTGGGCCCTCGCGTCCGCCGCGGCGGTCCTGCTCCTGTCGGGCTGCACGTCCGCGGAGGAGGACGAGAGGCCCCTCGTCATCGTCTCCACCAACATCCTCGGCGACGTCGTGGGCGAGCTCGTCGGCGACGAGGCGCAGGTCGTCACGCTGATGAAGCCCGACGCCGACCCGCACTCCTTCGAGATCTCGGCGCAGGAGGCGGCGCGCCTGCGCTCCGCCGACCTCGTCGTCTCGAACGGGCTCGGACTCGAAGAGGGCCTGCAGCAGCACCTCGACGAGGCCTCCGGTGAGGACGTCCCCGCGTTCGTCGCCGGCGACGCCGTCGACGTCCTCGACTACAGCGAGGGCGACGCGGAGGGGAGCCCGGACTCGCACTTCTGGACGGACCCCGGCCGGATGATCGACGTCGTCGACTCCCTCGGGCCCGTGCTCGCCGCGCTCGACGGCGTCGATCCGGCCGCCGTCCGGGACCGGACGGCCGGCTACCGCGCCGAGCTCGAGCGGCTCGACTCCGAGATGGCCGCGGCGTTCGCCGCGATCCCCGCCGAGCGCCGCGCCCTCGTCACCAACCACCACGTCTTCGGGTACCTCGCCGACCGCTTCGACTTCGACGTCGTCGGCGCCGTCATCCCGGGAGGCACGACCCTCGCGGCGCCGTCCGCCTCCGACCTCGCCGATCTCGTCGACGCGGTCGAGCAGACCGGCGTCCCCACGATCTTCGCGGAGTCCTCGTCTCCCGACCGCCTGGTCCAGGCGCTCGCGAGCGAGGCCGACATCCGCGTGGAGGTGGTCGAGCTGTTCACGGAGTCCCTGACGGGGCCCGAGGGCGGCGCTCCCGACTACCTCGCCATGATGCGCGTCAACACGCAGCGCATCGCCACCGGGCTCTCCCCGTGAGCCCTCCGATCCACCACCAGGAAGAAGAAGCACCCATGCAGAATCCGCACGTCCGGCGGGCGGGCCTCGGCCTGATCGCCGCCTGCTCGATCACGGTCCTCGCGGCCTGCTCGTCGAGCTCGACCCCGGCCGCCGAGTCCTCGGCGTCCACCGCACCGGCCACCGAGGCCGCCGGCGCCCGCGTCGCCGTCGCCTACGAGGGCGGCATCCTCGTCCTCGACGGCGAGACCCTCGAGACCGTCGCGGACCTGGACTCCGAGGAGTTCACCCGCCTCAACCCCGCCGGCGACGACCGCCACGTCATGGTCACCATGAGCGAGGGGTTCCAGCTCCTCGACACCGCCGCCGGGACCGGCGGCGAGCCGGAGCTGACGGACATCGTCTTCCCCGCGGACACCCCGGGCCACGTCGTCCCGCACGCCGGGAAGACCGTCCTCTACGCCGACGGCACGAGCGACACGACCGTCCTCGAGACCGCCGACCTGGCGTCCTCGGACGGGATGCCCGAGACCGAGACCATCCCGGGAGTCGAGGCGCACCACGGCGTCTCGATCGTCCTCGAGGACGGCACCTTCCTCACCACGGTCGGTGATGCCGACGGGCGCACCGGCATCGAGGTGCGCGACGCCTCCGGCGCCGTGACGGCCACGAACGACCAGTGCCCCGGAGTCCACGGAGAGGGCACGGCCGAGAACGAGGTCGTCGTCTTCGGCTGCGAGAACGGCGCCCTGGTCTACGACGGCGGCGAGATCACGAAGCTCGAGGCGCCGGACCAGCCGTACGGCCGCATGGGCAACGCCTGGGTCAGCGAGACCAGCCCGATCATCGTCGGCGACTACAAGGACGACCGCGACGCCGAGGGCTACCTCCTGCACCGCGTGGCGCTGATCGACACGGAGGCGAAGACCCTCGACGTCGTCGACCTGCCCGAGGGCGTCGAGTACACCTTCCGCGGCGTCGCCCGCGGCCCCGACGACCTGGCGTACATGATCGCCTCGGACGGCGCGATCCACGTCCTCGACCCCGAGACCGGCGAGCTGACCGCCTCCTACCCCGTCGTCGACGCCTGGGAGAGCCCGGTCGAGTGGCAGGACCCGCACCCCGCGATCACGGTCGCCGGGGACATCGCCTACGTGACCGACCCGGCCGCTGACAGCATCCACGCCGTCGACCTCACCACGGGAGAGGTCGTCGCCACGGGCGAGCTCGACGTCACGCCGAACGAGATCGCCGTCGCCGCGAGCTGACCATCGGCACGGAGGAGGGGCGCGGGGCCGTGGGCTCCGCGCCCCTCCTGTTCACCTCGAGGGGCCAGGATCTCCGCATGACGACCGACTTCGATCTCGACCAGGTGGTGCGCGACGTGACCGCGAACGTGCGCAAGAAGTTCCCCGACCACTCCGAGGAGCAGGTCGCGCCGCTCGTGCGCGAGGAGCTCGCGGACCTGCAGGACCGGCCCGTGCAGGACTACCTGACGGTGCTCACGGAGCGAGCGGTCAAGCGCCGCCTCAAGCGCGAGGCGCGCGGGGAGTAGACCGGGTCAGGCGAGCGCCCGCTCGATCGACGCCCGCAGCGCCGGAGCCGGCCGGAGCGCGCCCGCCTCCTCCGCTTCGAGGAGCGCCTGCGCGTCCGCCGGGCTGTGCTCGCGGTACCAGCGGTCGACCGGGACGCCGTGCCCGGGCCGGCTCAGCACCTCGACGGCGTCGCCCGCCTCCACCGATCCGCGGTGCAGCACCCGCAGGTACGCGCCGGTGCGCCCCTCGTCGGCGAAGCGCTTCACCCACTGGGGCTCTCCGAGGGCCCGTTGGAACGTCGCGCACGGCGTCCGCGGCATCGTCACCTCGACCTCGACCGCCTCGCCGATCCGCCAGCGCTCGCCGATCACGGCTCCGCTCACGTCGAGGCCCGCGATCCGCAGGTTCTCGCCGAACATCCCCGCGGCCACCGGCCGCCCCAGGCGCTCCGCCCACCAGACCGCGTCCTCGTCGGAGTAGGCGTAGAGCGCCTTGTCGAAGCCGCCGTGGTGCGCGCGATCGGCCTGCACGTCGCCGTAGAGGCCCAGGTCGCGCACTCCGACGGGACCCTCGACCGGCCGCTTGTCGATCGCGGTCACGCCGACCGTGCCGGAGTCGGGCAGGAGGCGGGCGACGCGGCACACGGCGAGCAGGCGGGGCATGCCGCCATGGTGCCAGCACTAGGCTCGCCGCGTGCGCGACGCGACCGCTCCTCCCCGGCTCGACCCCCTCCTCCTCGACGGCCTCGCCGAGGGGTACGCCGGGGACACGGGCGCCCGGGAGCACGCCGAAGGACTGCGCTTCGCCGGCACCGACCTCACCGGCGCCGATCTCACCGCGGCCTCCTTCAGCGAGTGCGTGCTGGAGGGAGTGGTCCTGGACGGCGCCCAGCTGCGGGCCGCGTCGATCGCGGAGTCGCGGCTCGAGCGGCTGGACGTCCCCGGGCTCTCGGCGCCGCGGAGCCGGCTCCGATCCGTCGAGCTGCTCGCCTCGCGGCTGGGCTCGGCCGAGCTCTACGAGAGCACCTGGGAGCAGGTGCGCGTGGCCGACTGCAAGCTCGGCTACCTGAACCTCCGCGGAGCCGCGGTGCGCGACGTGCTGCTCGAGCGCTGCACGATCGACGAGCTCGACCTGGCGGGTGCGACCGGCACGCGGCTGCGCCTGGTCGACTGCGACGTCCGCTCCCTCGATCTCTCCCGGGCCCGGATCGAGCACCTCGATCTGCGCGGCGCCGAGCTGCACGTGCTCACCGGGCTGGACGGCCTCCGCGGCGCCACCCTCTCCGAGCTGCAGCTCAGCCTGCTGCTGCCGCTGTTCGCGGAGCACTTCGGGGTGCGGGTGGGCTGAGCCGCCGGTCCGCCTAGCGCCGGCGGGCGATCAGCCGCGTCAGAGCGCGGCGGCCGAGGAGGAACACGGCCAGCACGACGGCCGTCACGATCACGAAGCTCCACTGCACGCCCTGCCCGGAGGCGATCCGCAGGAGCATCCCGCCCGCGACGGTCACCGCCCAGACGACGAGCCCGGCGGGCACGATCCGGTCCGGGGAGCGCCACGAGCGCGTGACGACCCAGCCGAGCAGGAGCGCCGCCAGGAACGGCCAGAGCGTGGTGAGCAGGCCGATCAGCGCCGACCCCTCGTCGTGGCTCCCGCGGCCGATCAGCACGAAGACCAGGACGAGCACGGCGTCGAGGGCGAGGCCGAGGCCCGCGTGCCGGGTCATGCGGGCTCCGTCACGAAGTCGATGAGCTGCTCGACCCGGCCCAGCAGCGCCGGCTCCAGGTCCTGGAAGGTGCGCACCCGGCCGAGGATGCGCTGCCAGGCGCGCGCGATGTCGGCCTGCTCCTCGTGCGGCCAGCCGAGCGCCTCGCAGATCCCGTGCTTCCACTCGGTTCCGCGAGGGATCTCGGGCCAGCGCTCCAGGCCGATCCGGCCGGGCTTCACGGCCTGCCAGACGTCGATGTAGGGGTGGCCGACGACGAGGACGTGGGCGCCGTGCGGACCGGCGGCGACCTGCTCGGCGATCCGCGACTCCTTCGAGCCGCGCACCAGGTGGTCGACGAGCACGCCGATGCGGCGCCCCGGACCGGGCCGGAACTCGCGCACCAGCTCGTCGAGGTTGTCGACGCCCTCGATGTACTCGACGACGACGCCCTCGACCCGCAGGTCGTGGCCCCAGACCTTCTCGACCAGCTCGGCGTCGTGCCGGCCCTCGACGTAGATCCGGCTGGGCAGGGCGACCCGCGCCTTCGCGTCGGCGACGTGGAAGGAGCCGGAGGCGGAGCGCGCGCGACCGAGGCCGGCGTCGCGCTTCAGCCCGGGCGCCTTGAGCGACACGGGCTTCCCCTCGAGGAGGAACCCGGGCCCCAGCGGGAACACGCGGACCTTGCCGAACCGGTCCTCCAGCCGCACCATCCGCAGCTCCACTCCGAGCACGGCACCCACGAAGCCGGAGGCGACCTCCTCGACCACCAGATCGCGCTCGGCCTCGACCACCGCCACCTCGACCCTGCCGCGGGCGCGCCAGTCGCCGGCGAGCACGTCCTGCCCGTACCTGTCCTCGTCCATCGCACCGAGGGTAGCCGGAGGCGCGCGGGGCGCCGCGCGGACACGGCGCATGCACCTCTGCTTACATGAGCAGATGACCGAGGACCTCGAACCCGCCGCCGAGCTCTTCAAGGTGCTGTCCTCCTCCTCCCGGCTGCGCCTGCTCCGGGCCCTCGCCGAGGAGACGTCGACGGTCGGGCGGCTGGCCGAGGTGACCGGGCTCTCGCAGCCGCTGGTCTCGCAGCACCTGCGGATGCTCCGCACCGCCGGGCTGGTCGCGGTCGAGCGCGTGGGCCGCGAGGCGCACTACTCCGTCGCCGACACCCACGTCACGCACATCGTCGACGACGCTGTCCGGCACGCCCTGGAGGGGTGACCTCCGTCCCTGTCGGGAACGATGATCGCTCTCGATTAGGCGCATCCATTGCAATGCGTTTATGGATCTGGTCGACTGGAGCCCGTCGCGTCCGCGGCCCCCGCATCCGGAAAGGCAGCACCATGAGCACCACCGATCTCCACGCCGAGCACCCCGTCACCGAGCACGAGCACGGCGAGGGCTGCGGCCACCCGGCCGTGCAGCACGAGGACCACGTCGACTACGTCCACGGCACGCACCACCACGCCCTGCACGGCGACCACTACGACGAGCACGAGTCGGAGGCCGAGCACTCGACCGCCGACCACGAGCACGGCGACGCCTGCGGCCACGAGACCGTGCAGCACGACGACCACGTGGACTTCGTCCACGACGGCCACAAGCACGCCGCTCACGCCGGCCACCACGACGAGCACTGAGGCCGTGCGCGACGGGAGGGCTCGCACCCTCCCGTCGGCGCTCAGCCCTGACGGGCCTTGAAGCGCGGGTTCAGCTTGTTGATCAGGAAGACGCGGCCCCGGCGGCGGACCACCTGCGAGCCGGGCTGCGCCTTCATCGACCTGAGGGAGTTGCGGACCTTCACGGATGCTCCTGTCGTTAATGAGAACTGTTATCGATAGAGTAGCGGTCCATGGAGCCCCACCACCCCGCACCCCCCGTCCTCGCCGTCACCCTCGTCAGCGCGACCGACCCCCGGGACGCCGGGCGGACCGCCGCGCTCCTCGCCGGCAGGCCCGAGTCCCGGATCGCCTTCGAGGTCGATCCGCCCGGCGCCGACGGTCCCGCTCTCGCCGAGGAGCTCCACCGGCGCCTCGCGGCCGACGCCGACGACGGCCACCGCGGTCACACGGTCGTCGCCCTCGATGGCCAGGCCGACCCGCTCGAGATCGGACTCGTGCTCGAGCACCTCTGCGCGCAGCGGCATCCCGCCGACACCCGCATCGCGATCCTCGACGTGGTCGCCGTGACGTCGACGGAGGAGATCCTGCGCGTGCTCTGCGGCGGCGCGGGCCCCTCCTTCGACTCGGCGGAGCGCCTCGCCGCCCGCCTGGAGTTCTCGAGCCTCATCGCCCTCGCCGAGCCCCTCTCCGAGAGCGACCCCGAGCGGACCGCACTCGTCCGCGACCTCCTGCGAGCACTCGCCCCCACCGCCGATCTCCTCCCCGCCGGTGAGCTCCCGGCGGCGCCACGGAGGCTCCACCCCCGGCGCGCGCACGCGATCGCCTCCTCGATGGGCTGGCAGTGCGCCCTCTACGGGACCTCGCGGCGCCGCGCCTCGGGCACGACCGTCGAGGAGTTCGTGTTCCGCGATCCGCTGCCCTTCCACCCCGGCCGCCTGAGCACGGCGGTCCACGGGGAGCTGGTGGCGGAGAAGGTGGGCCGCATCCTCCGCTCCCGCGGCCTGGTGCGCCTGGCGACGCGCGCCGACCGGGTCGGCTCGTGGTCGGTCGCCGGCGACGTGCTGACGCTGGACCCGACCAGCCTGCTCAGCTGGGACGAGGACGCGCCTCTCGGCCAGGAGCTCGCCTTCTTCGGGACGGGCCTGGACACCGGGAGGCTGACCGCCGTCCTGCAGAGCTGCCTGCTCACCCCCGAGGAGCTGCTGGCCGGCCCCGCCGCCTGGGCGGAGTACGCGGACCCCTTCCCGCGCTGGGTGGACGAGCACCGGCACTGAGCCGGGCGTCCTTTGCCGCGCGGGGGTCCGAGCGCCGCCCGCCCGCGCCAGCCGACCGTGCGCCGGGAGTGTGACGCGCGGAGGCTCCCGCCGGGCGGCGGGTGGGTAGGCTGACCGGACAGCACGTGCTCCGGGGTCGGTGGGAATTCCGAACCGGCGGTCACAGTCCGCGAGCCGCAGCCCCTCGAGAGGGGCGGCGGTTGACCTGGTGGAACTCCAGGACCGACGGTGAAAGTCCGGAGGAGAGGCAGCACGAGCGTCGCGCATCACCGCGCGATGCTGAGCGACGGTGCCCGCGCACCGTCGATCGAGACCCCGGAGTTCGGCGACGAACGGAAGAACCGGGAATGACGATCGACTACGAGCACGCGATGCGCCGGGCGCTGGCGCTCGCCGAGCGCGGGCCCGCTCGCGGACCCAACCCGCGCGTGGGCTGCGTGATCCTCGCGCCCGACGGCACCGTCCTCGGCGAGGGCTGGCACCACGGAGCCGGCACCGCGCACGCCGAGGTCGATGCCCTGTCGCACGTCGCGCCGGGCGCCGCCGAGGGCGCGACGGCCGTCGTCTCGCTCGAGCCGTGCGACCACACCGGGCGCACGGGCCCCTGCAGCCGCGCCCTGATCGAGGCGGGCGTCTCCCGCGTCGTCTACGCCGTGCCGGACCCGGGCGAGCGCTCGGCCGGCGGCGGTCGCACCCTCCGCGAGGCCGGCGTCGAGGTGATCGAGGGCGTGCTCTCCGAGGAGGGAGAGCAGTTCCTCCACCCGTGGCTCACCGCGACCCGCCTGCACCGCCCCTTCGTCACGCTCAAGTGGGCCTCGACCCTCGACGGCCGCACCGCGGCGGCGGACGGCAGCAGCCGCTGGATCACCGGAGCGGCGGCCCGTCAGCGCGTGCACGAGCAGCGTGCCGCGCACGACGCGATCCTCGTCGGCACCGGGACCGTCCTCGCCGACGATCCCGCGCTCACCGCCCGCGGCGACGGAGGCGAGCTCCTCGCCCACCAGCCGGTGCCCGTCGTCGTCGGCACGCGCCCCGTGCCGCCGGGCGCCCGCCTGCACGAGCACCCCCGCGCCGTCGTGGTCGAGCGCACCCGCGACCTCGCCGCGGTCCTCGCGCACCTCTACTCCGCCGAGATCCGCAGCGTCTACGTCGAGGCCGGACCGACCCTCGCCTCCGCGCTCGTCGCCGCCGGACTGGTCGACGAGTACCTCGTGTTCCTCGCGCCCGCGCTCCTCGGGGGCCCCCGCCTCGCGCTCGGCGACCTCGGCGTGGAGAGCATCGGCGGGGCCCGGCGCCTCTCCCTCCGCTCGGTCGAGATCCTCGGCGACGACCTCCTCGTGACCGCGCGCCCCGACGTCCTCCCAGCGGGCGGTGCCGGCACCCCGGCCCGCCTCCCCCACGCCCTGCAGATGGAGACCCACTGATGTTCACCGGAATCATCGAGGAGAAGGGCGTCGTGACCGCCGTCGAGGCGGGCGCCGACGCGATCCGCCTCAGCATCCGCGGGCCGCTCGCCGTCGAGGGCGTGCGGCACGGCGATTCGATCGCGGTCTCGGGCGTCTGCCTCACCGTCGTCGAGCACACGGACGAGGGCTTCACCGCCGACGTCATGGCGCAGACCCTGCGGATGTCGACCCTCGACACCGTGGGTGTCGGCGACCCCGTGAACCTCGAGCGCGCCGCGCTGGTGGGCGACCGGCTCGGCGGCCACATCGTCCAGGGCCACATCGACGGCACGGCGACGCTGCTCGCGATCGCACCGGGCGAGGCCTGGCGGGTGCTGCGGTTCTCGCTGCCGACCGGCATCGCTCCGCTCGTCGTCGACAAGGGCTCGATCGCGGTCGACGGCGTCTCGCTGACCGTCTCGGCGATCAGCCCCGCCGCCGACCCGGAGCAGTGGTTCGAGGTCTCGCTGATCCCCGAGACGCTCGCCGTCACCACGCTGGGCGCGCGCGCGATCGGCGATCGGGTCAACATCGAGACCGACGTCCTGGCCCGCCACGTCGAGCGGATGCTCGCACTGCGCTCGATCGCGGAGGCCCGCTCATGAGCCTCGCCACCATCCCCGAGGCCGTCGAGGCGCTGCGCGCCGGGCGCCCGATCATCGTCGCGGACGACGAGGGCCGCGAGAACGAGGGCGACGTCATCGTCTCGGCCCAGCTCGCCAGCCAGGAGACGATCGCCTGGATGGTCCGCCACTCCTCCGGGTTCATCTGCGCGCCGATGACCAACGAGATCGCCGACCGCCTCGCCCTGCCGCTGATGGTGGTCGAGAACGAGGACCCGCGCGGCACCGCCTACACGCTGTCCGTCGACGCGGCCGACCGGCTCTCCACCGGCATCAGCGCCTCCGACCGCGCGCACACCCTCCGCGTGCTGGCCGACCCCGAGGCGACCCCCTCCCGCCTGAACCGCCCCGGCCACATCCTGCCGCTGCGCGCCGTCGACGGCGGCGTGCGCGAGCGCGACGGGCACACGGAGGCGGCGGTCGACCTGATGAAGCTCGCCGGCCTGTACCCCGTGGGCGCGATCTCCGAGATCGTCGCCGAGGACGGCGAGATGATGCGGCTGCCCGGGCTGATCGCTCTCGGCGAGCGCGAGGGCGTGCCGGTGACCACGGTCGCGGCCCTCATCGCGTACCTGCAGGAGTTCCACTGCGACGCGGAGGTGCCCGTCACGGTCGCGGTCCCGGAGAGCGCGCGCGTGAGCTTCGAGGTCGAGACCACGGTGCCGACCACCCACGGCCCGTTCCGCATCCGCGCCTACCGCGACCGGCAGACCGGAGCGGATCACGTCGCGATCCTCGCGGGAGAGGTCGCCGCGGGGCGGCCCGCCCTGGTGCGCGTGCACTCCGAGTGCCTGACCGGCGAGGCGTTCGGCTCGCTGAAGTGCGAGTGCGGGCCCCAGCTCGACGCCGCCCTCGACACGATCCAGCGGGACGGCGGCGTCGTCGTCTACCTCCGCGGGCACGAGGGCCGGGGCATCGGCCTGATCAACAAGCTGCGCGCCTACCGCCTGCAGGAGGACGGCCTCGACACCCTCGACGCGAACCTCGCCCTCGGGCTCCCCGCCGACGCGCGGGACTACGGAGCGGCGGTCGGGATCCTCGAGGACCTCGGCCTCACCGAGGTGCGCCTGCTCACCAACAACCCCGAGAAGGTCCGCCAGCTCACCGACCGCGGCATCGTCGTCGCCGAGCGCGTGCCGCTCGTCGTCGGGGTCGGCGCCTTCAACGAGGGCTACCTCGAGACCAAGCGCGACCGCATGGGCCACACCCTCGACAGCGTCCTCGACCACGACCCCCTCGACGCCGGGATCTCCGGCCTCGCCCTCGACGCCGGGATCGCCGGCGCCACCACGAAGGAGTAGCAATGGCCGGTAGCGGCGCCCCCACCACCTCCCCTCTCGACGGCGCGGGACTGCGCGTCGTCGTCATCGCGGGGACCTGGCACGAGCAGATCAGCGACGGTCTGATCGCCGGAGCGGGCCGAGCCCTCGACGAGGCCGGAGCGTCCTGGTCGCTCGTGCGCGTGCCCGGCTCGTTCGAGCTGCCCGTCGCCTCGAAGGCGGCCCTGGAGGCGGGGGCCGACGCGGTCGTCGCCCTCGGCGTGATCATCCGCGGCGGCACCCCGCACTTCGAGTACGTCTCGGACGCCGCCACCTCCGGGCTCACCACCGTCTCGATCCTGACGGGCAAGCCGGTCGGCTTCGGCGTGCTCACCCTCGACACCGAGCAGCAGGGCATCGATCGCGCGGGCCTTCCCGGCTCGAAGGAGGACAAGGGGCGCGAGGCGGCCGAGGCGGCGGTCTCGACCGCTCTGCTCCTCCGCTCGCTGCGCAGCTGAACCACTGCGGGCGGCCCCCGTCCTGGGGCCGCCCGCACACGAACCTGGGAGAACACGGAGTAAAGTGGTCGGGTCGTCACGAGCGACCCCTCTCTCCTCCCCCTCGCCCCAGCGGTCCGCGACGCCCGATCGACGCCCCGCCCCGCCGGCTCAGGGGGAGTCGCCGTCCACACGGAGCCCCTCCCTCATGTCCTCTCCCGCCGTCTCCGACGCGCCAGCA
This sequence comes from Rathayibacter sp. AY1F6, assembly GCF_002932035.1. Classification (NCBI taxonomy): domain Bacteria; kingdom Bacillati; phylum Actinomycetota; class Actinomycetes; order Micrococcales; family Microbacteriaceae; genus Rathayibacter; species Rathayibacter sp. AY1F6. The sequence goes on from NZ_PSVD01000010.1 coordinate 75,393, forward strand.
GCCGCCCCGCAGAACTCCCGCGGCCGCGTCATCCTCGCCAGCCTCATCGGCACCTCGATCGAGTTCTACGACTTCTACGCCTACGCGACCGCCGCCGTCCTGGTCTTCCCGTCGCTCTTCTTCGTCAACGAGGACCCGGCCACGGCCCTCCTCGCCTCCTTCGCCGTCTTCGGCGTCGCATTCATCGCGCGCCCGATCGGGTCGATCATCTTCGGCCACTTCGGCGACCGCGTCGGCCGCAAGGGCACCCTCGTCGCCTCGCTGCTCACCATGGGCGTCGCGACCTTCCTGATCGGCTGCCTGCCCACCGCGCTCACGCCCGGCTGGGAGTTCCTCGCTCCGTTCCTGCTCGTCGTGATGCGCTTCTGCCAGGGCCTCGGCCTCGGCGGCGAGTGGTCCGGAGCCGCGCTGCTCGCGACCGAGAACGCACCGGCCGGCAAGCGCGCCATCTACGGCACCTTCCCGCAGCTGGGCGCACCGATCGGCTTCATCGTCGCCAACGTCCTGTTCCTGGTGCTCGCGAGCACGATGAGCGACGAGACGTTCGCGGCCTGGGGCTGGCGCGTGCCGTTCCTGGCGAGCGCCGTGCTCGTGATCATCGGGCTCTACGTGCGGTTCAAGCTCGTCGAGACGCCCGCGTTCCAGAAGGTCGTCGAGAAGGGCGAGGTCGCCAAGCTGCCCCTCGCCCGCGTCTTCGTCACCAGCTGGCGCCCGCTCATCCTGGGCACCTTCATCATGCTGGCGACCTACGTGCTCTTCTACCTCATGACCACGTTCACGCTGACCTACGGCACCTCGCCCGTCGACGGCGCGGTTCCGGGCCTCGGCTACACGCGCAACGACTTCCTCGTCATGCTGATCGTCGGCGTCGTGTTCTTCGGGATCTTCACGCTCGTCTCCGGCCCGCTCGCGGAGCGCTTCGGCCGCCGGCGCACGCTGCTCGTGGTGACCGCGGCGATCCTCGTCTTCGGCCTGCTCTTCGTGCCCCTGTTCAGCGCCGGCTTCGCGGGCGTCATGGCGGTCCTGATCCTCGGCTTCACGCTGATGGGCCTGACCTTCGGCCCGATGGGCGCCGTCCTCCCCGAGCTGTTCCCGACCAACGTCCGCTACACCGGCTCGGCGATGGCGTACAACCTCGCATCGATCCTCGGAGCGGCCCTCGCGCCGATCATCGCGGTCGCGCTGTGGAGGGCGGCGGGCGGCAGCACCGTGCTGGTCGGCCTCTACCTCAGCGCCGCGGCCGTGCTGACGCTGATCGCGCTCCTGCTCTCCAAGGAGACGAAGAACGCGTCGTACCACGACAACGTCTCGTAGGACTCCCTGCAGAGGACGGCCCGACGGGATCCCCCGGCGGGCCGTCCGCGTCTCCGCTCCCTCCCTGAGCACCGGGCCCGCCCTCTGGCGGCCTGCTCGCAGCGACGACGGGGCAGAATGGACGGCGATGAGCACCACCACCTCCCGGCGCGGCGGACGACGACCCTCCCGCGACGACGGACCCCGCGCCTCCTTCTCGCAGCTCGTGCCCTACCTGCTCGAGCACCGCGGCATCCTCTCGGTCGTCGTGGTCCTCAGTCTGTTCGGAGCGGCGGCGAGCCTCGGCCAGCCCCTGCTCGTCGGCCAGGTCATCACCCGGGTCCAGTCCGGTCTCGATCTCGGCCCGCTCGTGTGGGCCCTCGTCGGCCTGGTCGTGGCCTCCGGGCTCATCTCGGGCTTCGCGCACTACCTGCTCCAGCGCACCGGCGAGGGGATCGTGCTCTCGAGCCGCCGCCGCCTCGTCGCACGGCTGTTGCGCCTCCCCATCCGGGAGTTCGACGCGCGCCGCACCGGCGACCTCGTCTCGCGCGTCGGCTCCGACTCCACGCTCCTGCGCGCGGTGCTGACCCAGGGGCTCGTCGACTCGATCGCGGGCTCCCTCGTCTTCGTCGGCGCGATCATCGCGATGGCCGTCATCGACTGGGTGCTGCTGCTGATCATCGTGGCGGTGGTGGCGGTGGCCCTCGGGCTCGCGCTGACCCTCGGCCGCGGCATCCGCACCGCCAGCCGCAAGGCGCAGGAGAAGGTCGGCGATCTGGCCGCGGCCGTCGAGCGCGCCATCAGCGCCGTCCGGACGATCCGTGCCGCCGGAGCCACCGATCGCGAGATCGCGGTCGTCGACCAGCACGCGACGGAGGCGTACCGCCTCGGGATCCGCGTCGCGCACGTCTCGGCCCTCGTGGTGCCGGTGGCGGGGATCGCCATGCAGGTCGCCTTCCTCGCCGTCCTCGGCGTCGGCGGCTACCGCGTCGCGTCCGGCGCGATCGACATCGCCCAGCTGGTCTCGTTCATCCTCTTCCTCTTCATGATGGTGATGCCGCTCGGCAACTTCATCGGCGCCATCACCTCGGTGAACTCGGCGCTGGGCGCCCTCGGCCGCATCCAGGAGATCATCGACCTGCCGATCGAGGGCGACGGCGACGCCTCCGCGGGCGGCCTCGGCGCCGGCGTGGCGGAGGAGGCCATCTCCTTCGAGGACGTGGTGTTCTCCTACGAGGAGGGCGCCGTGCCCGACGCGGCGGCCGTAGCGGACGAGCGCGACCGCACCGTCCTGCGCGGCGTCTCCTTCACCGTGCCGCGCGGCAAGCGCACCGCCCTGGTCGGGCCGTCGGGAGCGGGCAAGAGCACGATCCTCGCCCTCATCGAGCGGTTCTACGACCCGGAGGCCGGCGTCGTCCGACTCGGCGGTGTCGACCTCACGGCCATCGACCGCGACGCGCTCCGCGCGCAGATCGGCTACGTCGAGCAGGACGCCCCGGTCCTGGCCGGCACCATCCGCGAGAACCTCGTCCTCGGCCGCCCCGACGCCGACGACGCCGACTGCCTCCGGGTGCTCGAGGCGGTGAACCTGACCGACGTGCTCGAGCGCAACCCGCTCGGCCTGCACGCGCCGGTGGGCGAGAGCGGAGTGATGCTCTCGGGCGGTGAGCGTCAGCGCCTTGCGATCGGCCGCGCGCTCCTGGCGGCCCCGCCGATCCTGCTGCTGGACGAGTCCACGTCGAGCCTCGACGGACTCAACGAGCAGCGCCTGCGCCTGGCGATCGACGCGGTCGCCGAGAACCGGACCCTGCTGGTGATCGCGCACCGCCTGTCGACGGTGGTCGATTCCGACCGCATCGTCGTGCTGCAGAAGGGCGAGGTCGTGGGAGTCGGCACCCACTCCGAGCTCGTCGAATCGACGCCGCTCTACCGGGACCTCGCCAAGCACCAGCTGCTCGTCTGACGGACGCCGCAGCGGCGTCTCGCGACCGCCGCCGCCTCATGCCGGTCGACCAGCCGCGCAGCGGCGTGTCGAGACGCCCGCACGTCTCGACCGGCAGCCTGCGCCCGCTCGTCCCTCAGCGCGGCGGCAGCCGCAGAGCCCCGTCGAGCCGGATGGTCTCGCCGTTGATCATGGGGTTCTCGACGATGTGCCGCACCAGGGCCGCGAACTCCTCGGGGCGTCCGAGGCGAGCCGGATGCGGCGTCGCCGAGCCGAGCGCCTCGCGGGCCCTGTCCGGCAGCCCGGCGAGCAGGGGCGTGTCGAACGTGCCCGGTGCGATCGACACCACGCGCACGAGCCGGGCCGCGAGCTCGCGCGCGAGCGGCAGGGTCATCGCCGCCACGGCTCCCTTCGACGCGGCGTAGGCCGCCTGTCCGATCTGCCCCTCGAAGGCGGCGACGGAGGCGGTCGTGACCAGGACTCCCCGCTCCCCGTCGACCGGCTCCCGCTCGGCGATCGACGCCGCGGCGAGGCGCAGCACGTTGAGCGTCCCGGTCGTGTTGATCCGCAGCACCCGCTCGAACTGCTCGAGCGGCAGCGGCCCGTCGCGTCCGAGCAGCCGCCCGGGTGTGGCCACGCCCGCACAGCTCACGGCGACGCGCAGCTCCCCCGCCGCCTCCACGGCGCGCGAGACGGCGTCCGGATCGAGGACGTCCCCGGCGATCAGCTGCACGGAGGCGGGCAGACGCGCGGCCTCCACCGCGTGCGGCAGATCGAGCACGACCACGCGCGCTCCTGCGGCGTCGAGCGCCGTCGCCGTCGCGGCTCCCAGTCCGGATGCTCCCCCCGCGATCAGCGCGGACGTCCCCTCGAGTCGCACGGTCAACCCGCCGGAGCGGGGGTGGAGTCGGCGTCGGGATCGTCGGTCGGCTCGCTGCCGGGCTCCCCCGTCGGATCACTGCTCGGCTCTCCGGACGCGAGCGCCTGCGCCGAGCAGTCGGTCAGGGTGGCGTCGTAGGCGTCACGGGCGCGCTGCGCCGCCAGGCGGACCTCCTCCTCCGCGAGCGGGCTCGCGAGCGGCGGCCGGTCGCTCAGGCCGTAGCGGGCGAGGCAGTCGCTGATCAGGCGGGTCATGCGCGCGCCGCTCTCGGGATCGGCTGTGCCGGTGGGCGCCGGGGCGGCGGTCGCGACGGAGCCGGAGTCGCGGACGGACCCGTCCGGCACCTCCGCGGCGGGACCGGAGCAGGCGGTGAGGCTCAGTGCGAGCGCGACTCCGACGAGCAGCGCGACGGGCGGGCGGAGCGTCGTGCGCAGGAGCATGGACGACCTCGTTCGTGACGGCTGCGGGCAGGAGTGCGGCCACGGTAGCGCAGTCGATGCTTCCGGCGAGCGCTGGGCGCGCTCTCACGTCTCAGTGGCACCCCCAACGGGGCACAGGCGCGCCTCTCAGGAGGGCTCGGCGAGCGCCCACATCGCGACCGCCGACGCCGCAGCGACGTTGAGCGAGTCGATCCCGTGCCGCATCGGGATCTGGACGGCGACATCGGCGGCGGCGAGCGCGTCGGCGGTGAGACCCTGCCCCTCGGTGCCGAGCACGAGGGCGACGCGCTCCGGAGCGCGGGCGGCGAAGTCCCGCAGGGGCACCGCCTCCGGGGTCAGAGCCATCGCCGCGATCGTGAAGCCCGCTCCGTGCAGGAGCCGCTGCGTCGACGGCCAGTCGCCGACGCGCGTCCAGGGCACCTGGAGGACCGTTCCCATGCTCACGCGGATGGCGCGGCGGTAGTACGGATCGGAGCAGCGCGGCGTCACCAGCACGGCATCGGCTCCGATGGCCCCGACCGAGCGGAAGATCGCGCCGACGTTCGTCGGGTCGACCACGCCCTCGAGCACGACGACGCGGCGCGCTCCCGCGAGCAGGCCGGCCGGGTCGGGCAGCACGGGCCGGTCCATCGCCGCGATCAGGCCGCGGTGCAGGGTGTAGCCGGTGAGCTCGGCCAGGAGCTCACCCGGGCCTGTGAAGACGGGGACGTCGAAGCGGCCGACCAGGCGCTCGGCCTCCGCCGCCGACCCGCCGAGGGCGAGCACCGAGCGCGGCCGGTGCCCGGCGGCGATCGCGCGCTCGAGCACGAGCGCCGACTCCGCGATGTACAGGCCGTGCGGGCCGCGGGCGTTCTTCAGCGCGACGTCGGTCGCGTGCGCGTAGTCGCGCAGCCGCGGATCGTCGAGCGCGGCGACCTCGATCCGCTCCACCGGATCAGGCGAAGGGGTCGGGGGTGAGCGTGTACTTGGTGCTGAGGTACTCGTGGATCCCCTCGAGTCCGCCCTCGCGGCCGAGGCCCGACTGCTTCACCCCGCCGAAGGGCGCCGCCGCGTTCGACACCACGCCGACGTTGAGGCCCATCATCCCGGTGGCGAGCCGCTCGATCATCCGCTGACCGCGGGCGAGGTCGCGAGTGAAGACGTAGGACACCAGTCCGTACTCGGTGTCGTTGGCGAGCGCGACGGCGTCGTCCTCGTCGGTGAACGGCACGATCGCGAGGACCGGACCGAAGATCTCGGTGCGCAGGATCTCGCTCTCCCGGTCGACCCCCGCGAGCACGGTCGGCCGGTAGAAGTGGCCGGCCCCCTCGATCCGATCGCCGCCGGTGAGCAGGCGCGCGCCGCGGGAGACGGCGTCCTCCACCAGCGCGGACGCCTTCTCGACCGCGCGCTCGTCGATCAGCGGGCCGATGGTCACTCCGTCCTCGGTGCCGCGGCCGACGCGCAGAGCGCGCACGCGCCCCACGATCCGCGCCGCGAACTCCTCGGCGATCGACTCGTGCACGAAGAAGCGGTTGGCGGCCGTGCAGGCCTGGCCGATGTTGCGGAACTTCGCGAGCATCGCGCCCTCGACCGCCCGGTCGAGGTCGGCGTCCTCGAACACGACGAAGGGCGCGTTGCCGCCCAGCTCCATCGAGGTCCGCAGCACGTTCTCGGAGGCCTGCTTCAGCAGCGTGCGCCCGACGGGCGTGGAGCCGGTGAAGGACACCTTCCGCAGGCGGGGATCCGACAGGATCGGAGCCGACACGGCTCCCGCCGAGGACGTGGTGACCACGTTGAGCACGCCGTCGGGGAGCCCCGCCTCGGCGAGCAGCGCCGCGAAGGCGAGCGTGGTGAGCGGAGTGAGCTCGGCCGGCTTCACGACGACGGTGCAGCCCGCCGCCAGCGCCGGAGCGATCTTCCGCGTCGCCATCGCGAGCGGGAAGTTCCAGGGCGTGATGAGGTAGCAGGTGCCCACCGGGTGCTGCGAGACGATCATCCGGCCGCTGCCCTCGGGCGAGACTCCGTAGCGTCCGCTGATGCGCACCGCCTCCTCGCTGAACCAGCGGAGGAATTCGCCGCCGTACACGACCTCGCCCCTCGCCTCCGCGACCGGCTTGCCCATCTCGAGCGCCATCAGGAGCGCGAACTCCTCGGTGCGCTCCTGCAGGAGGTCGAACGCCCGCCGGAGGATCTCGCCCCGCTTCCGCGGCGCCGTCGCGGCCCACGACGGACCGGCGGCGACGGCGGCGTCGAGCGCCCGGACCCCGTCCTCCGGAGTCGCGTCGGCGATCGAGACCAGGACCGCTCCGGTGGCCGGGTCCTCGACGTCGATCGAGCCGCCGCCTGAGGCGTCCACCCACTCACCGCCGATCAGCAGCTGCGTGGGGATGCGGGCGAGCAGAGCGGTCTCGGCGGCGCGGGACGCGACGGAATCAGTCACAGGAGGGAACCACTTCTTCGGATCGGAGCGCGCAGACCGCGCCAGGAGGAGCTTCTCGTCCTCCCAGTGTAGGACGGTCGATCGCTCCGGGGGCGGTGTCGCCGGGAGCCGCGAGGACCTGCGCCTCCCTGAGCCCTGTGGAGGGACGAGCCCTCAGACGGACCGCTCGACGCGGATTCCCGCCTCCGTGAGCTCGCGCAACGCCGCGGCACTCGCCTCCTCGGAGACGCCCGCGACCAGGTCCTCGAGCACGCGGACCTCGAGCCCCGCCCGTCGCGCGTCGAGTGCCGAGGCGCGCACACAGTGGTCGGTCGCGAGTCCCACGACGTCGAGCGCGGTGACGCCCCGCTCCGCGAGCACGGCGCCGAGCTCCTCGCCCGCCTCCGTCGTGCCCTCGAAGGCCGAGTAGGAGGGGCGGCCCTGCCCCTTGAGGATCTCCACGTCGATCCGAGCGGTGTCCAGGGCCGGGTGGAACCGCGCGCCGTCCGTGCCGGCGACGCAGTGGACGGGCCAGCTGTCGACGAAGTCCGGCTCCACCGCGAAGTGGCCGCCGTTGTCGGAGTCGCCCTCGTGCCAGTCGCGGGAGGCCAGCACCGCGGAGTACCGGTCGGCGTGCGCCGCCAGATGCGCGGTGATGCCCTGGGCGACGGCCGCGCCGCCTGTGACGGCGAGCGCGCCGCCCTCGGTGAAGTCGTTCTGCACGTCGACGATCAGGAGTGCGGTGGTCATCGTGGGCCTTCCGGGAGGAGGTGGAGAGGAGGAGCGGGAGGTCGACCCGTCCGGGTCAGGAGTCGGAGAGCGAGGATCCGCAGCGGTAGACGCCCGTCACGAGGGTGTCGATCGCGGTCTTCGCCGAGTCGGAGACGTCGCCGAGAGCGTAGACCGCGAAGGTCAGCTCGGTGCCGTCCGCCGCGGTGACCACGCCGGCCAGGGTGTAGCCGGTGTCGATCCAGCCCGTCTTCGCGCGCACCGCGCCGTCGGCCGCGGCGTTGTCGCCGGCGAAGCGGTCGGAGTAGGAGAGCGAGCCCGTCCGGCCCGACACCGGCAGGCCGTCCAGGAGGATCCCCAGCTGCCCCTCGCGGGCCTGCACCTTCCGGAGCAGCTCGGTGAAGTACGCCGGCGCGACCGCGTTGTCGTCGCTCAGGCCGGAGCCGTCGACGATCGCGATCCCGGACGTGTCGACGCCGTAACCGGCGAGCCCCTGCAGCACACCGGCCTGCTCGGCAGCGAAGTCGCTGCCCGCGCCGGTGCGGATCGCGACGAGTCGCGCGAGCATCTCGGCGATCGCATTGTCGGAGACGAGCAGCATCTGCTGCACGAGCGTGCCGACCGGGGCCGACTCCACCGTGCCGAGAACCGCCGCGCCCGCGGGAGCCGTCCCGGTGGAGACCACGGGCGAGCCGTCCAGCTCGTCGGCGAACGCCTCTCCGGCCCGGCCGACCGGATCCGTGCCGCGCTCGGAGGTCGAGGCCGTGGGGTCCTCGCGATCGCCGTCCACCTGGAGCGCCGTGATCTCGGGCATGTAGCCGTCGACCTGCTCCTTGCGGTTCCAGCTCGGCTGCCAGGTCTCGCCCGAGTAGAGGGAGGAGTCGAGCACCAGCGACGTGATCGGCGTCCCGGCGGTGGACGGGTCCGCCTCCCAGGCGCTCTCGACCTGCGCCGCGAGGTCGTCGAGGTGGGCCGCTCCGGCGTAGGTCGACTCCCGGCCGGTCGGGAGCCGGGTCAAGGTGAGGTCTCCCCCGCCGACGAGGACGACGCTTCCGGGCTCGCTCCCGCGGACCACGGTGGTGGCGATGCGCGTGTCCGGGCCGAGGACCGCGAGCGCCGACGCGGCCGTGAGGATCTTGAGGGCGGAGGCGGTGCGGGACGCGGTCCCGCCCCCGCGGTCGAACAGGACCTCGCCCGTCGCGGCGTCGACCACACGCGCCTGCATCGAGCCCAGGCGCGGGTCGGCGGCGAGCCCCGCCACCGAGCAGGTGCGGAGCGCCTCGGCCGCCGCTTCGGCGGTGGGCCGCGCCGTGGCCGTCGGCGTCGGTGTGGGAGTCGCGGTGGCGGTCGGGGTCGAGGCGACGGGCAGCGCCCCGGGCTCCGCGGCGCTGCCGAGGGCCGTCCCCACGCCGAAGGCGCCGCCACCGAGCACGGCGGCCACGAGCACCGCAGCGACCACGAGAGTGCGGCGACGGCGGGGAGGAGGCGTGTCGGTCATCCGCAACAGGGTAGCGACGCGAGTTCGACGCGACCTGGACGCCGCGGATGAGGCCGGGAACTCGCGGATCCGGCCGGGACGTCGCGGATGACGGGAGAGGGAGCCGCCTGTGGGAATCGAACCCACGACCTTCTCATTACGAGTGAGACGCTCTGCCGACTGAGCTAAGGCGGCGTGCACGCGGGGCCTGAGCCCCGGACACGATTACACAGCATAGCCTGCTCGCGCCCCCGGGCGTGAATCAGGACGGCGCGGTCGAGCAGAGGCTCCGCGACGGCGGCGGCGACCGCCGCGCTCGGCTCAGGCGAGCGCGACGCGGAGCTCCTCGAAGGAGCGGGCGATGCGTCCGGGCAGGGCCTCCCGGCCGTCGTGATCGACCCAGGCCGCCCAGGCGTGGCGGACGGCGGCGAGCCCGAGGAGCGTCAGCATCCGCGCCCGGCTGCGCACCCGCTCCGCGTCGTCGTCCTCCTGGCCGAGACGCTCGGCGACGAGCCCCTCGACCGCGAGCTCGAACTCGCGCATGCCCGCGATCTTCAGACCGACCAGATGCGGGTGCTCGCGGAAGAGCGCGCGGCGGAGGACGTGCAGCTCCCGGTCCTCCTCGAGCGGCTCCTCCATCGCGGCGACGAAGACCCGCTGCAGGTCCTCGAGCACGGCGCCCCGGCCCGCGACGAACGACGCCGCCGTCTCGTCGGCGATGACCGGGAGCCCGCCGACCAGCGCGTCCTCCTTCGAGGCGAAGTAGTTGAAGAAGGTGCGCGTGGAGACGTCGGCGGCGCGCGAGACGTCGTCGATGGTCACGCGCTCCGGCCCGCGCTCGCTAGCGAGGCGGAGGACGGCGATCTCGATCGCCCGCCGCGTGGCCAGGCGCTTGCGCTCGCGGAGCCCGGGCTGCTGCTCGCGGGACCGCTCCTGCTCGGTCAGCACTTCGGGTCCACCTCCGGGACCGTCCCCTCGAGCAGGTACGCGTCGACCGCGTCGTTCACGCAGGACGTCGACTTGTTGTAGGCCGTGTGGCCCTCGCCGTCGTAGGTGACCAGGTGTCCGGCGGAGAGCTCGCCCGCGAGCGCCTGCGCCCACACGTAGGGCGTCGCGGGATCGTTCGTGGTGCCCACGACCAGGATGGGCGCCGAGCCCTCCGCGGTGATCGGCTCGCGGGAGCCCTCGAACGCCGCCGGCCACTCGCTGCAGAGGATGTCGCCGTAGGCCATGTAGCGGCCGATGGTCGGCGCGGCCTGCTCGAGAGCGGCCTCGTCGGCGCGCATCGAGGCGGTGTCGGCGTCGTAGGAGTAGTCGACGCAGTTGATCGCGAGGAACGCCTCGGTGGTGTTGTCCGCGTACCGGCCGTCCGCGTCGCGCCCGTTGTAGGCGTCCGCGTACTGGAACGCGACCGCGGGGTCGCCCCGGCGCACGCCGGCCAGCATCTCGCTCAGCGCTCCCCACGCCGTGGCGTCGTAGAGCGGGTAGACGATCGCGGTGAACAGCGTGCTCGCGCCGAGCTCACGGCCGTCGGCGGCCCGGATCGGCGAGGCGTCAACGTCCTCGAGCATGCGCTTCAGCTGGGCCATCCCCGCGTCGACAGTGCCGGTGAACGGGCAGTCGTCCGAGCGGAGGCAGTCGGAGAGGTAGGCGCGCAGTGCGCTCTCGAACCCCTTCGCCTGCTCGCGCACCACGTCGAACGAGGTGGCCGCCGGGTCGATCGCGCCGTCGAGGACGAGGCGGCCGACCCGGTCCGGGAACAGCCCGGCGTAGGTCGCTCCGAGGAACGTGCCGTAGGAGTAGCCGAGGTAGTGCAGCGTCTCGTCGCCGAGCGCCGCGCGCAGCACGTCGAGATCACGGGCGGCGCTCGGGGTGCCGACCTCGGGCAGCAGCGGCCCGCTACGCTCCTCGCAAGCGGCGGCGAACGCGGCAGCGGTCGTGCGCTGCGCCTGGATCCACTCGTCGCTGCCCCGCTCCCCCGGCGTGATGTCGTAGAGGTAGGAGTCGAGCCCCGCGGCGTCGAGGCAGGAGACCGCGGTGGAGGCGCCCACCCCGCGCGGATCGAAGCCGACGACGTCGTACCGGGCGGCGAGCGCGGAGTCGACCGCGTAGTCGGCGCTGTCGCGGACGAAGTCGACGCCCGACGCTCCCGGTCCGCCCGGATTCACGAGCAGGGACCCGATCGCCGGGCCCTTCGTCGCGGGTCGGCGCACCAGAGCGATCGACGCGATCTCCCCCGAGGGGTCGTCCCAGTCGAGCGGGACGGTCGCGTCGGTGCAGAGAGCGCCGTCGCCGCAGTCGTCCCAGACCAGCACCTGCGAGTAGTAGCGCTCCAGGGAGTCGTCGACGGTCTGCGGATAGGGGGTGGAGGTCCGGTCGACGCTCGGGCCGGGCGCGAAGCAGCCGGTCAGGAGGGACGCGGCCGCGACGAGCGCGACGACGACGGCCGAACGGCGCCCCCGCCTCACGCGGCCACCGGACGGCGCGCCGCGACGACGAGCAGCGCCTCGAGAGCGAGGACCGGGGAGACGTTCGCGTCGATCCGCTGCCGGGCGGTCGCGATCGCGTCGAGGACGGCGAGCGTGCGGTCGGGCGGAGTCGCGTCGGCGAGCGCGGTCATCTCGGTCCGGACCTCCTCGTTGATGACGCCTCCGGGCGCTCCGAGCTGGAGGCGCACCACGTCGCGGTAGAGGGAGAGCAGGTCGACGAGGATCCGGTCGAGGCCGTCGCGGAGGCTCCGCGTCGCGCGTCGCTTCTGGTCCTCCTCGAGCGCCCGCAGCTGCGAGCGGAGCTGCGCGGGCACGGTGCCCCCGGGCTCGACGCCGAGCGAGCGCAGCGCCTGCTGCCGCTCGGCCTCGTCGCGCTCGAGGGTGATCGCCTTGGCGTCCTCGGTCGCGACCTCGATCATCCGCGCCGCGCCGAGCACCGCGTCCGAGACGCCGCGGAGGCGCAGGGCGATGCGGAGCGTCTCCTCGCGCCGCTCGCGCGCGTTCGCGTCGGTCGCCAGGCGGTGCGCCATCCCGATGTGGCTCTGAGCCTGGCGGGCGGCGCGCTCGGCGGTCTCGGGGTCGACCCCGTCGCGGCGCTCGAGGAGACCGGCGACGTCCTCGACGCTCGGCACGCGGAGCCGCACGGAGCGGACGCGGGAGCGGATGGTGGGGAGCAGATCGGCCTCGCTCGGGGCGCACAGGATCCAGACCGTGCGCTCCGGCGGCTCTTCGAGCGCCTTCAGCAGCACGTTGGACGTGCGCTCGCTCATCCGGTCGGCGTCCTCGATGACCATGACGCGGTAGCGCGACACCGAGGGCGAGTACTGCGAGCTGCTGACCAGCCGCCGCACCTCGTCGATCGAGATGATCACGCGCTCGGTGGTCAGCACGGCGAGGTCGGGATGGGAGCGGGCGGCGACCTGGCGGCAGTCGGGGCACTCCCCGCAGCCGCCGTGGCGGCAGAGCAGTGCGGAGGCGAACGCGTAGGCGAGGTTCGAGCGGCCGGACCCGGGAGGGCCGGTGATGAGCCAGGAGTGCGTCATCGACGACGACTCCCGGCCACGGTCGTCCCGGGGCGTCGAGGCGTCCTGCAGGGCGCCGATGGCGTGCTCCTGCCCGACGAGCTGGCTCCAGACGGTCATGCAACCAGGCTAACCGCGAGCACCGACAGCCGACGCGCCGTCGAGGAGGACGGCGACCCGCTCCCGCACCGCGGCCGCGATCTCCTCGACGGGGAGAGCGGCGTCCACGACGAGGAAGCGCTCGGCGTCCGTCTCGGCGATCGCCAGGAACGCCTCGCGCACGCGCCCGTGGAACTCCGCCTTCTCGGCCTCCAGCCGGTCGAAGCGGGTGCGGGCCGCGTCGAGCCGGCCCCGCGCGACGGCGGGGTCGAGGTCGAGCAGGACGGTGAGGTCTGGCCTCAGGTCGTGGGTGGCCCACTCCGAGAGCCGCCGGACCTCGACGGCGTCGAGGACCCGCCCGGCTCCCTGGTAGGCGACGGAGGAGTCGATGTAGCGGTCCTGCACGACGACCTCTCCGCGCTCGAGCGCCGGTCGCACGAGCGTGCCGATGTGCTGGGCGCGGTCCGCCGCGTAGAGCAGGGCCTCGGCCCGCGGGTCGATCTCGCCGCGGTGGTGCAGAACGATCTCGCGGATCTGCAGGCCCACCTCGGTGCCTCCGGGCTCGCGGGTGCGGACGACGGTCTCGCCCCGCGTGCCCAGCCACTCCTCGAGCAGCCGGGCCTGCGTGGTCTTGCCCGCGCCGTCCCCGCCCTCGAGGGTGACGAACAGCCCGGTCACGACTCCGTCGCGTCCGACGTCTCGGCGGCGGCCGCCGCGGCCGCGCGGCTCGCGGCGGTGGCGCGGGGCGCGGCGGGCTTCTTCGCTGCGGTCGTCTTCTTGGCGGCCGCCGTCGTCTTCGCCGCGGTCGTCTTGGCCGCGGTCGTCTTGGCCGCCGTCGTCTTGGCCGCCGTGGTCTTGGCCGCCGTGGTCTTGGCCGCCGTGGTCTTGGCCGCGGGCTTCCTGGCAGGCGCGCGCTTGGCCGGAGCCTTCTTGGCCGGGCCCTTCGCGCGCTTGTCGGCGAGCATCTGGACCGCCTGCTCGAAGTCGATCTCCTCGATCGTGAGGCCCTTGGAGATCGTGACGTTGGTCTCGCCGTCGGTCACGTAGGCGCCGAAGCGTCCGTCGCGGATCCGGATCGGCTTGCCGCTGACGGGGTCCGCCTCGAACTCCTTCAGCGCGCTCGACGCGCGTCGCGCCCCGTACTTCGGCTGGGCGAAGATCTCGAGCGCCGTCGGCAGGTCGACCTCGAAGATCTGGTCCTCGCTGGTGAGCGACCGGCTGTCGGTGCCCTTCTTGATGTACGGGCCGTACCGGCCGTTCTGAGCCGTGATCGGCTCGCCGCTCTCGGGGTCGTCGCCGACCGTGCGCGGCAGGTCGAGCAGGCGCAGCGCCGTCGCCAGGTCGATCGACGCGACGTCCATCGACTTGAAGAGGGAGGAGGTGCGCGGCTTCACGACAGCGGGCTTCTTCGCGCCGCGCTTCGCGGGCGCGGGCTCGACGACCTCCCCGGTGGCGGGATCCGCCGTGGTCTCCGGCTCCGGATCGACCTCGGTCACGTAGGGGCCGAAGCGCCCGTCCTTGACGACGACGGTCTTGCCCGAGTCGGGGTTGCTTCCCAGCACGCGGTCGGTCTGCACCGGGGCGTCGACGAGCTCCTGCGCCTTGGCGGGCGTGAGCTCGTCGGGAGCCAGCTCGAGCGGCAGGTTGACGCGACGCGGCGTCTCCTGCCCCTCCTCCTGGGCCACCTCGAGGTAGGGGCCGTACTTGCCGATGCGCAGGGTGATGTCGTCGGTGATCCGGACGGAGTTGATGCTCTTCGCATCGATCTCGCCGAGGTTGTCCACGACGTGTCGGAGCCCGGGGTGCGTGCCTCCGCCGAAGTAGAAGCGGTTGAGCCAGGCGACGCGGTCCTCCTCGCCGCCGGCGATGCGGTCGAGGTCGCCCTCCATCTCGGCGGTGAAGTCGTACTCCACCAGGTCGGAGAAGAAGTCCTCGAGCAGCCGGACCACCGAGAAGGCGATCCAGTTGGGCACGAGGGCGGTGCCGCGCGGAGTGACGTAGCCGCGGTCGACGATGGTGGAGATGATCGACGCGTAGGTGGAGGGCCGGCCGATGCCGAGCTCCTCGAGCGCCTTGACCAGGCTCGCCTCCGTGTAGCGCGGGGGCGGCGAGGTCTCGTGGCCCTTGGCCTCGACCTCGGCGACGACCAGGCTCTGGCCGACCTCGAGCACCGGCAGCTTGGCGTCCTTCTCGTCGCGGGCGCCGTGACGCTCCTCGTCGCGCCCCTCCTCGTAGGCGAGGAGGAATCCGCGGAAGGTGATGACGGTTCCGGAGGCGGTGAACTCGGCGGTCTTCGCGACGTCGCCGGCCGGCTCGGCGAGCAGCGTCACGGTGGCGGTCGAGCCCTTGGCGTCGGCCATCTGCGAGGCGACGGTGCGCTTCCAGATGAGCTCGTAGAGGCGGAGGTCGTTGCCGCGGAGGGTGCCCGAGAGCTGGTCCGGGGTGCGGAAGGTCTCGCCCGCGGGCCGGATGGCCTCGTGCGCCTCCTGCGCGTTCTTGTTCTTGCCGGAGTACAGGCGGGGCTTGTCCGGGACGGTCTCGGCTCCGTAGAGGGACGCGGCCTGAGTGCGTGCGGCGTTCAGCGCCTGCTGCGAGAGCCCGGGCGAATCGGTCCTCATGTAGGTGATGAAGCCGTTCTCGTAGAGCGACTGCGCGACGCTCATCGTCTGGCGCGCCGAGAAGCGGAGCTTGCGCGCCGCCTCCTGCTGGAGCGTGGACGTGGTGAACGGGGCGGCGGGGCGGCGCGAGTACGGCTTGGACTCGAGGTTCGAGACCCGGACCGTGGTGGCGGGGTCGCGCAGCGCCTCGGCGAGGGCACCGGCGGTGGACTCGTCGAGGACGGTGACGTCGCCCTTCAGCTGACCGCGGTCGTCGAAGTCGCGGCCGCTTCCGATCCGCTTGCCGTCGAGCCGCGCCAGGCGGGCGTCGAAGCCCGCCGCGGCGT
The DNA here is from genome assembly GCF_002932035.1 of Rathayibacter sp. AY1F6. NCBI lineage: Bacteria > Bacillati > Actinomycetota > Actinomycetes > Micrococcales > Microbacteriaceae > Rathayibacter > Rathayibacter sp. AY1F6. The sequence goes on from NZ_PSVD01000010.1 coordinate 91,109, forward strand.
CCGACTCGGGCGCCAGCACGGTGGCGAGGTCCCAGTAGCTCGCCGACACGAACGCCAGGCGCTCCCGCTCGCGGTCGACCACCAGGCGGGTCGCGGCCGACTGCACCCTGCCGGCCGAGAGCCCGGGGCCGACCTTGCGCCACAGCACGGGCGAGATCTCGTAGCCGTAGAGGCGGTCGAGGATGCGGCGGGTCTCCTGGGCGTCGACCAGGGAGGTGTCGATGTCCCGGGTGTTGTCGCGCGCCTTCTGGATCGCGTCCTTCGTGATCTCGTGGAAGACCATGCGGTGCACGGGGACCTTGGGCTTGAGCTCCTCGAGGAGGTGCCACGCGATGGCCTCGCCCTCGCGGTCCTCATCAGTGGCGAGGTAGAGCTCGTCGGCGTTCTTCAGCGCGCGCTTGAGGTCGGCGACCGTCTTCTTCTTCTGGTCGGACACGACGTAGTAGGGCTCGAAGCCGTTGTCGACGTCGACGGAGAACTTGCCCAGCGGGCCCTTCTTCAGCTCCGGGGGGAGGTTCTTCGGCTCGATGAGATCGCGGATGTGCCCGACGGAGGCGAGCACCTCGTAGCCGTCGCCCAGGTACTGGGCGATGGTCTTGGCTTTCGCCGGCGACTCGACGATCACCAGCTTCTTCGTGCCGGACACAGTTCTCCTCGATTGGTGCTGTCGGGTCGGACGACCAGTGGTCCGACGTCCCCTGCTGCGGGGAGACGGTGCGCGGCGACGTGGTGCGGGGAACGGCGACGCGTCCCCATCGGCGGGGGCGCCCGACAGGCACACCATACACACTGACCCCGGACGTGCTGCCCCCTCCCGAGGACACGGGGACCTCGGGAGGACGCTGGACACGGCCTCGGAGCCGCCTGCCCGGCCTGCCGTCGACGGGGGTGACGCGCGGCGCCGATCGGCGCATGATGAGGCATGGCAACGACGCACACCACCACGACCTCCGCCTACACGGCCAAGCTCCTCGACGGACCGCTGGAGGGCAAGACCCTCCGCCGGGGACACGGCGACGATCAGGCCCCCGCCGCACGCCTCGAGATCCCCGGGGCGAGGGCGGGCTCCCGCTACATCTACCTCCTTGCCGGCGGCCTCGAGCACGACGAGGGCGCGGGCGCCCTGCCGACCGCCGCCGCGTACCGGTACCAGCGACTCTCCTCCGACTGACGCGCTCCCGCGGCGTCGTCCGCACCTCGGTCCGGGCGACTCCCGCTGCTGCCTCCGCCCTCAGGGCGGCGGGCCGGCCCTCGACCGCGCCGTGAGGGAGAGCGGACCCGCGGCGACGGCCGCCTCCGTTCTCGCGACGCCGCCGTCGACGTCGCAGAGGACGAGCTCGGCGCCGTTCGCGCGGGCCACGGCGGCGGCACGTCCGCACGGATCCCCGGCCAGCAGGCCGGAGGCGACGTCGGCCGCTGCCAGGGACGAGGCGTCCGCGGCGGCGACCGCTCGCTGGTGCCCGACGACTCCTGCGCAGCCGGCGAGGACGGCGGCCGTCACCAGGATCGTGCCCGCGACGACTCCGATCGCCACGACCGCGGCCGATCCCTCCTCCCGGTCGCGGACAGCCCCGGGGAGCCGGCGGATCATCCGCCCCCGCCCAGCGCGCAGGACCGGACCGAGACCGGGAGCGAGACCGCCGGGAGCGGGTGCAGCCGGGCCGCGACGTCGACGCAGACCAGTCCGTCCTGCTCCCCCGCCGTGAGCGACGACCCCGTCACCCGGGCGAGCGGCGCGCGGGGGTCGTCGCCCCGGGCCGCGGACCGGGCCGCGTCGGCGGCCGCGTCGACGAGCCGGACGTACTGCGCCGAGGCCGCTACCGACCCCAGGCACAGCGCCAGCACCGCGACCACCGCCGGGAGCACGAGCGCGAGCTCGGCAGTGGCCGAGCCCTCCTCCTGGACGAGCCGCCCGCGCAGCAGCGGAAGGCCTCTCATCCCGCCGCGGTGAGCGCGCGGGTCACCAGGTCGGTCAGGATGCTCCGCACCTCGTCGCCCTTGAGGATGACCACCAGCAGCCCGGCGAAACCGACCGCGGCCATCGTCGCGATCGCGTACTCCGCCGTCGCCGACCCCTCCTCGTCGCCCAGAGCGCCGAGACCTCCCCACCCGGGTCGGCGCCACTCGACGCGCCCCGCGGAGACGTCGATGCCCGTTCCTCCGCCGGACGCCGCACCTCCGCCGCTCCTCGAGCCCCGGCTCGTTCCGGGCACACGACTTCCCGCATCCCTGCTCCTACCGAGTCCTCGACTCCGGGAGACTCCCCCGCCGCTGATCGCCGTGTCACTGCTCATGTGTCCTGCTCCGTTCCGCCCCGCTCCATGCCCCTCCTCCGAGGATCGCTGACTCCCGATCCCACCGATCGACCCTCCGGCCGATCCGTGGAGACGCCTCCCGATCCCGCCCCTGTGGAGGAGCGGTCGACCGCGTCACGCCGCCACCGAGAACGTCGAGAGCAGCACCGAGACGACCATCGGAGCCACTCCGAGCAGCAGGAACGCCGGCAGCACGCAGACTCCGAGCGGCAGCATCAGGGTCACGCCGAGCCGAGCGGCTCGCTCCCGCGCCCCGGAGGACGCCCGTGCCCGGACCAGAGCCGCCTCGCTCCGGAGCAGGCGTCCGGCCGGCACGCCCGCCGCCGCGGAGAGGGCGAGCACCGGGTCCGCGTCGGAGAGCACGCGCTCGCCCGAGTCGAGCCCGCACTCGGCGAGCGCCGCCACGACCCGGGCGCGCGACGACTCGATCGAGCCGCCACCGGCCAGCGCCACCGAGAGGAGGTCGAGCGCGAGCCCGGGCGCCGGATCGGCCGGGGCCGCGCTTCGGACGAGGCGCCGCGTCCACGCGTGCGCGGCCGCCATCAACCCGGCTCCCCCCACCAGGCAGACCGCACCGGGCACCGTCCCGAGGAGCACGCCGACCACGTCGAAGCCCAGCAGTGCCCCCAGACCCAGCGCCGCCAGCGGCAGCGCGCTCACGACCCTCCCGGTGGCGGAGGGACCGGCCAGAGCCACCTCGATGTCCCGGCGGGCGCGCGCCAGCTCGCGCAGGGACTCCGCCAGCTCGCCGAGAGCGGCGGCGACCGGCGCGCCGGAGTCGGCGGCCACCCGCCACGCGGCGGCCAGCGCCGCCCACGCGGTCGCCTCACCGGTGTCCGGCGCTCGCCGTCGCGGCCGCTTCCGCTCCGAGCCGCTCCGCCGCGAAACCGGCGTCCCGCGCAGCAGCGCCTCCGTCACGTCGCCCCCGCGGCCGGCCTCCTCCGACACCGCCCGGAGCAGTCGCCGCCGCCGCGCGTCCCCGCTGTCCGCCCCCTCCTCCTCCGCGAGATGCCCGAGGGCCGACGCGGGAGCCACTCCCGCCGCGAGGAGGACGGCCAGTCGGTGCACGACGGCCGCGACCTCGTCCAGCCCGTCGCGGCCCGTCACGCGCTCGACCTCGAGGCGCTCGGGAGCGACCCGTCCTCGACCCTCAGGCGGCCGGCCGCGTCGAGCGCGAACGTCCCGGATGCCGCCAGCCGCCGCCGCCCGTCGCGGCGCTCGAGGTGGAGCACCAGGTCGATCGCGCTGACCGTCTGGCGGGCGATCGCCTCGGGCCCGAGTCCCGCGAGGACCCCGAGCGCCTCGAGACGCGCGGGCACGTCCTCGAGGGAGTTCGCGTGGAGGGTCCCCGCACCGCCGTCGTGCCCGGTGTTCAGCGCGGACAGCAGCTCGCGCAGCTCGACGCCGCGGCACTCGCCGAGGACCAGGCGGTCCGGACGCATCCGCAGCGCCTCCCGCACGAGCCGGTCCAGGCCCACGGCACCGGCGCCCTCGAGGTTGGGCTGCCGCGCCTCGAGTGAGACGACGTGCGGGTGCGCCGGCCGGAGCTCGCCGACGTCCTCGATGGCCACGATCCGCTCGGTCGGCGCCGCGCACCCGAGCAGGGCGCCGAGCAGGGTGGTCTTGCCTGATCCACCGGCTCCCGTGATCAGCAGGTTCCACCGCTCGCGGACCGCCCGGCGCAGAAGCCGCACTCCGTCGTCGTCCAGCATCCCGGCCGCCTGCAGCTCCCCGAGCGTCCAGGAGTCCGACCGCGGCACCCGCACCGACACGAGCGCTCCCCCGGTCGCCACCGGCGGCAGCACGACGTGCACGCGGACCCCGTGGCGGAGCCTGACGTCCACGCACGGGCTCGCCTCGTCGACGTGCCGTCCACCGGCCGCGACCAGCGCGACGGCCAGCCGCCGTGCTCCGGCGGCGTCGAGCGTCCACTCCGGAACCCGCTCCGCACCACCGCCCCGGTCGATCCAGAGGCCCGCGCCGCCGTTCACGAAGAGGTCGGTCACCGCGGGATCCGCGGCGTGCGGCGCGAGCAGCCCGAGACCGGCGGCGGCGGGCCGCACCGGCAGCGGGTCGCGGCGGTGCTCGGCGGGGACGAGGGGGACGAAGTCGCGGGTCATCCCGGCACGCTAGGAGCCCGTTCCGCGCGCCGGGGCGCTCCCTGCCCGATCGGAGGAGAGACGCCCGCGTCGGCGCCTGTGGAGGAACGACCCGGGCCGGACGCGCGCGCAGGGGCGGCCCGGGGCTCTCGGCAGGGAGCCCCTCCGAGGAGGGTCCCCACGGCGCAGAGAAGCCCAGTCGACGAGGAGACGTCCCGGCATCGCGGAAACGCCCCCGCGAGCAGGGCTCGAGCGGGGGCGTCCCTCCGCCGGATCCGGCGGGAAGAAGGGGGCGGCACCCATTGGGGGGAACAGGTGCCGCCTCGGCGGCGCTGGATTGGGGGGAATCACTTGCGCCGCTGGGCCGAAGTTCATTCGGCCGTATGCAACTGTAGGGGACGGATCGCGATTCGCCAAGCCCGGATCCTGTTCTCTGCGGACTCTTATCCGACACCCGCCCCGCACCCAGCTTGCGGCGCTCGGCGATCCGCGCTGGAGGCGGGCGCTACGGTGGTGCGACGCCGACCGCGCGGGCCGGCGAACGTCTCACTCGCGAAGGAGCGAATCGCAGATGTCCACTCCCCCCGACGCCCCGGCCGCCGACCGGAACGCCATCGACAACCTCCTCCACGAGACCCGCCGGTTCCCGCCGCCGGCCGATCTCGCCGCCGGAGCGGTCGCGACCGCCGCGCTCTACGACGAGGCCGCGGCCGACCGCCTCGCCTTCTGGGCCGACCGGAGCCGAGAGCTCCTGCACTGGCACCGGCCGTTCACGCGCACCCTCGACTGGAGCGAGCCCCCGTTCGCGAAGTGGTTCGACGACGGTGAGCTGAACGTGGCCTACAACTGCCTCGACCGCCACGTCCTGGCCGGCCACGGCGACCGCGTCGCCCTGCACTGGGAGGGCGAGCCCGGCGACTCCCGCTCGATCACCTACGCCGAGCTCACCGCCGAGGTGAAGCGCGCCGCGAACCTGCTCACGAGCCTCGGCGTCCGCGCCGGCGACCGCGTGGCGATCTACCTGCCCATGATCCCGGAGGCGGTCATCGCGATGCTCGCCGTCGCCCGGCTGGGGGCGGTCCACTCCGTCGTCTTCGGCGGCTTCAGCGCCGAGAGCCTGCGCGCGCGCATCGACGACGCGGAGGCGACACTCGTCATCACCGCCGACGGCGGCTGGCGCAAGGGCGCCGTCTCGCCTCTGAAGCCGGCGGTCGACGCCGCGCTCGCCCTCGGCGGCGAGTCCAGCGTCCAGCACGTCCTGGTCGTGCGCCGCGGAGGCAACGAGGTCGCCTGGCACGAGGGGCGCGACCTCTGGTGGCACGAGGAGATCGTGGCGGTCGACGCCGACCACGTCGCGAAGCCGTTCCCCGCCGAGCAGCCCCTCTTCATCCTCTACACGAGCGGCACGACCGGGAAGCCCAAGGGCATCCTGCACACCAGCGGCGGGTACCTCACCCAGGTCGCCTTCACGCACCGCGCGGTCTTCGACCTGCACCCCGAGTCGGACGTCTACTGGTCGACCGCGGACGTGGGCTGGATCACCGGGCACAGCTACGTCGTCTACGGCCCGCTCGCCAACGGCGCCACCCAGGTGATGTACGAGGGCACTCCGGACAGCCCGCATCCCGGCCGCTGGTGGGAGATCGTCGAGAAGCACGGCGTGACGATCCTCTACGCGGCGCCCACGGCGATCCGCTCCTTCATGAAGCTCGGCCGGCAGATCCCGCAGCGCTTCGACCTCTCGAGCCTGCGCCTGCTCGGATCGGTCGGCGAGCCGATCAACCCGGAGGCGTGGGTCTGGTACCGCGACGTCATCGGCGGCGGCCGCACCCCCATCGTCGACACGTGGTGGCAGACCGAGACCGGCGCGATGATGGTGTCCCCCCTGCCCGGGGTGACGACTCTCAAGCCCGGGTCCGCGCAGGTCGCTCTGCCGGGGATCTCGATCGACGTGGTCGACGACGCCGGGACGCCGGTCGGCGCCGACGAGGGCGGACTGCTCGTGATCACCGAGCCCTGGCCGGCGATGCTGCGCGGCATCTGGGGCGACCCGGAGCGGTACGTCGAGACCTACTGGTCGAAGTTCGGCGACCGCTACTTCGCGGGCGACGGAGCGCGTCGCGACCAGGACGGCGACCTCTGGCTCCTGGGGCGCGTGGACGACGTGATGAACGTCTCCGGCCACCGCCTCTCGACCGCCGAGATCGAGTCGGCCCTCGTCTCGCACCCGGTCGTCGCCGAGGCGGCCGTCGTGGGAGCCGCGGACGAGACCACCGGCCAGGCCGTGGTCGCGTTCGTGATCGCGAAGGCGAGTCAGGCCGAGGCGCTGGCCCACGGGCACGACGAGCTCGAGGCCACCCTGAAGGCGCACGTCGCCGAGCACATCGGCGCGATCGCCCGCCCGAAGCGGATCTTCGTGGTGCAGGAGCTGCCCAAGACCCGCTCGGGGAAGATCATGCGCCGGCTGCTGCGCGACGTGGCGGAGGGACGCGCCGTGGGCGACACGACGACGCTCGCGGACACGCAGGTGATGGCGGTGATCTCCTCCGCGATCGCCGCGGACTGACCGGGCGCCGCCCCCTCCCGCCGCGTGGGCAGGAGGGGGCGGTGCGTCAGTCGAAGGCGACGATCAGCTCGACCTCGATGGGAGCGCCGAGGGGCAGCTCCGCCACCCCGACGGCCGAGCGCGCGTGACGGCCGGGCTCGCCGAACACGTCGCCGAGCAGCTCCGAGGCGCCGTTGATCACGCCGGGCTGCCCGGTGAAGCCGGAGGCGGACGCGACGAAGCCGGTGAGCTTCACGATCCGCGTCACCCGGTCGAGCGATCCGATCGCGTCGGCGACGGCCGCGAGCGCGTTGAGGGCGCAGGTGCGGGCCAGGTCCTTCGCCTGCTCGGGCGACACCTCGTCGCCGACCTTGCCGACCAGCGGCAGAGCGCCGTCGACGAAGGGGATCTGCCCGGCCGTGTAGACGAGGCCGCCGTGCACGACGGCGGGGACGTAGGCGCCGGCGGGGACCGCCACGGCGGGCAGCTCGACGCCGAGCTCCGCGAGGCGCTCGGCGATCACGCGCCGGCCTCGGCGACGGGGCGCTTGAGGTACGCGACGAGGCCGCCCTCGGGACCGGTCACGATCTGGACCAGCTCCCAGCCCTCGGATCCCCAGGTGTTCAGGATCGCCGTGGTGTTGTGGATCATCAGCGGGGTGGTGATGTACTCCCAGCGCGGGACGGACATGGCTCTCCTCGGGTGCGGCCGGTGCGGGACGACTGCTGAGCGCCGCGCGTCGGCGGGATGAGCGCCGCGGCTCGTCCGAGCGCGGCGACTACGCTGATTCTATGTCGGGGCAGGGCGGGACCAGAGTCGTGAAGACCATAGGGGGCGCCGTCGGCGGTCTGATCGGCATCGTCGCCATGAGCGTCGTCGCGGGAGTCCTGGTGGCCGCCTCGGTGACGCCGGCGATCGCGCTGAGCGGCATGGCCGCCGGCAACACGGTGGAGATGTTCGACAACCTCCCCGAGTACCTCGAGATCGGCACGCTCGCGGAGAAGAGCGACGTGTACGCGAAGGACTCCTCCGGCGGCGACGTGCTGCTCGCCTCCTTCTACGCCCAGAACCGCGTCGAGGTGGGCTGGGACGAGATCTCGCCGTTCGTGAAGGACGCCGTGGTCGCCTCCGAGGACCCCCGCTTCTACGAGCACGGCGGCATCGATCTGCTCGGCACCGTCCGCGCGGCCGCGACGACGGCCATGGGCGGGGACGTCCAGGGCGGCTCCTCCATCACGCAGCAGTACGTCAAGAACGTGCTCGTGCAGAAGGCGGAGGCGCTCAGCGATCCGATCGAGCGCGACGCGGCCTACCGCGAGGCCACGGAGACCACTCCGGAGCGCAAGGTCGCGGAGATGCGGCTCGCCATCGGGCTCGAGAAGGAGTATCCGAAGAACGACATCCTGCTGGGCTACCTCAACATCGCCCTGTTCGGCGGCACCGTCTACGGCGTCGAGGCGGCTGCCCGCTACTACTTCGGAGTGAGCGCGAAGGACCTCTCGCTCGCGCAGTCCGCCGCGCTCGTCGCGATCGTGAACAACCCCGAGAAGTTCCGCTTCGACCGGCCCGGCGACCCGGCGAACCCCGCCGCGGAGGGCTACCCGCAGACCCGGGACCGGCGCGACTACATCGTCACCCGCATGGACCTCGAGTCGAAGGTGACGTCCGAGCAGGCGCAGGCGGCCGTCGCCGAGCCCGTGACGCCGGACATCACCGAGCCGAGCACCGGCTGCCAGACGGCCGGAGTCGCGGCCTTCTTCTGCGACTACGTCACCTGGGTCATCAAGAACGACGACGCGTTCGGTGCGAGTCAGGACGAGCGCGACGCCACGTTCAAGCGCGGCGGCTACCGGATCTACACGACCCTCGACTCCGACCTGCAGCAGGCCGCCGTCTCGGCCACCGACGACTGGGTGCCCAAGTCGATGGCGAACGTGAACATCGGCAGCGCGAGCGTCTCGGTCGAGGTCGGCACCGGCCGCATCCTCGCGATGACCCAGAACAAGGACTACTCCAACGATCCGGACCTGACGGGCCCCAACTACACGAGCGTCAACTACAACACCGACTTCGGGTACGGCGGCTCCTCGGGATTCCAGGTCGGCTCGACCTACAAGGTGTTCACCCTCGCGGAGTGGCTGCAGGAGGGGCACTCGCTCGGCGAGAGCGTCGACGGCACCCGCCGCGCCTACACGACCTTCCGTGACAGCTGTGAGCCCGACGGCGTCTACTACGGCGAGTCCTGGAACCCCGGGAACGACGAGGGCGGCAACGGAGGAGTGACCACGGCCCTGCAGGCCACGACCGGCTCGATCAACACCTCGTTCGCCGCCATGGCCCAGCAGCTGGACCTCTGCGGCATCCGCAACACGGCGCTGGCGATGGGCGTGCACCGTGCCGACGGGACCGAGCTGCAGAAGCTCGCGCCGACCATCCTCGGCACCAACGAGATCGCTCCGCTCACGATGGCCACGGCCTTCGCCGGCTTCGCGAACAAGGGCACCGTCTGCACGCCCATCGCGATCGACCGGATCGTCGACCGCACGGGCGCGGACGTCGCGCCGCCCTCCTCCGAGTGCAGCCAGGGGATGTCCGAGGAGGTGGCCGCGACCGCCGGCTACGCCCTGCAGCAGGTGGTGACGGGCGGCACCGGAGCCCCCTCCAACCCCCGCACCGGGGTGCCGCACATCGGCAAGACCGGCACCACGGACGACGCGCTGCACACGTGGATGGTCGGCGCGAGCACCGAGGTCGCCACCGCCACCTGGGTCGGCAACGTGACCGGCTTCACCTCCATGCGCGGGTTCAGTCTCAACCGGGTGAACGCCGGTCAGGTGCGCCACCAGATCTGGCCGCGCATCATGCGCGTCGCCGACGCGAGGTACGGCGGGACGGCGTTCCCGGCTCCCGTCCGCTCGCTCGTCGACGCTCCGCAGGAGGCCGTGCCCCAGGTCACCGGCCAGAGCCCCTCTGCGGCGGCCGCACGCCTGCGCTCCGTCGGCTTCACGGTCCGCGTCGACACTTCTCCGGTCCCCTCCGACCGCCCGGCAGGGACGGTCGCGCAGACGAACCCGCCCGCCGGGTCGCGCGTCTCCCGGGGCGCGGAGATCACCCTGAAGATCAGTGCCGGACCGGGCGCCCCGCCCCGCGCGGGCTGAGCCCCGGCACCCCCGGCTGCTCCCGAGGGAGCGTCCGGCAGAATGAACGCGGCCGCGCTCGCGGCCGACGTGCGAGAGAAGGACCCATGACCGGACGCACCCGTCGCCCCCTGACCACCGCCCTCGCGACCGTCGCCGCGGCCGGAGCCGTCGCCGCGGCCTGGGGCATCGGCGTCGAGCGGACGCTGTTCACCGTCCGGCGCACGTCGTTCCCGGTGCTGCCCGCGGGTTCCGAGCCGATCCGCGTCCTGCACGTGTCTGACCTGCACATGGCCCCGTGGCAGACGAAGAAGCAGGAGTGGATCCGCTCGCTCCTCGCCCTGGCGCCCGACGTCGTGGTCGACACCGGCGACAACCTCGGCCACCGCGACGGCGTGCTCGGCATCCGCCGGGCCCTGGAGCCCTTCGCCGGGATCCCCGGCGCCTTCGTCAACGGATCCAACGACTACTTCGGCCCTCGGATCAAGAACCCGCTCCGCTACTTCGTCGGCCCCTCCAAGAACCCCAAGCAGCACGAGGCCGATCTCGACACCGACGGGCTGACCGGCTTCTTCTCGGACGGGCTCGGCTGGGTGGACCTCAACAACCGCGCCGAGAGCATCACGGTGAAGGGGACGCGCATCGAGTTCTTCGGCGTCGACGACCCGCACATCGGCCTCGACCGCATCGACCTCGTCGCCGGAGCCGTGGACGAGCTGCGCGGCGCGGAGGACGGACCGGCCGGGGTCAGCATCGGCGTGGCGCACGCGCCCTACCAGCGCATCCTCGACGACTTCGTCGCCCGCGGCGCCGAGGTGATCCTCGCCGGGCACACGCACGGCGGGCAGGTCTGCGTCCCGGGCTTCGGCGCCCTCGTCACCAATTGCGACATCCCGCGCGACAAGGTCGCCGGCTCGACGACGTGGGACAACGGACTGCGCAGCTCGTACCTCAACGTGTCCGCCGGAGTCGGCACCTCGATCTACGCACCGGTGCGCTTCGCCTGCCGGCCCGAGGTGACCCTCGTCACGCTCACTCCGGCGGCCTGACGAGGGGTGTCCGACGGCGGTCCGGAAATCGGCTACTATTGTCGAGGCTCGTGAGCGGTTCTCCGTGATGAGCACACCGGGGTGTGGCGCAGCTTGGTAGCGCGCCTCGTTCGGGACGAGGAGGTCGTGGGTTCGAATCCCGCTACCCCGACCGGTGAGAAGCCCGGCCAGGATCGATGATCCGGCCGGGCTTCGTCGTTCCCGGGGCGTTCTCGGAATTCTGCTGTGGCGGGGCTCGCCCGCAGGCGGATGCTCGCCCGGGCCGGAGCCTGGTCGACGACGGAGCCGGCGCGATCACCGCCCCGCGCTCTCCGGCTCGAGCACCCCTGTCGGCGTCCCGAGCGTCCTGCGCACGGCCGTGCCTTCGGCCCACTCCCCCGCGCCTCCCGGCCCGATCCCAGCAGCCGGGAGCGAGACTGTTCTTCCGCCGTCGTCGCCGCCCCCGCCCGACGACCGACGAGAGGAGCACCGTGACCCGGTCGCTCACCCGCCTCACCCTCGCCATCGGCGTGCCCTACGTGGTCGCGCTCGCAGCGATCGCCTTCTGGCCGACGCCCGTCGATGCGGGAGTGCGGGGGGATCTCGGCCGGGTGACCTCCTGGTTCGCCCGGCACGGCCTCCCGATGGTCGACTACGCGTTCATCGAGTCGACTGCCAACATCGCCCTGTTCGTGCCCCTGGGGCTGCTCCTGGCCCTCAACCTGCGGCTCCGGAGGGCGTGGGTCGCCGTCGCCGTCGGCGCCGTCGTGAGCTCGCTCATCGAGGCGGGCCAGCTGCTCTTCCTCTCGGCGCGCTTCGCCACCGTCGACGACGTCGTGATGAACACCTCCGGCGCCCTCCTCGGCGCGGTCGCCGGCGTCCTGCTCCGGATGGTCGTCCGCGCACGACGGCGCCGGAGGGCGGCGGAGTGGGACGACGCCTTCGCGCACATCCCCCTCCGCGGCACCTCCGGCGTCGTGGCGGACCAGCCGAGCCGCGTCCGCTGAGACGACGGCTCCGCCGCGTCAGCGGCCGAGGCCGCGGTACTCCCAGCCGGCCGCACGCCAGGCGGCGGGGTCGAGGCAGTTGCGACCGTCGACGAGGAAGGTGTTGGCCACCTTCGCCGCCGTGGCCGCGGGGTCGAGGGCGCGGAACTGCTTCCACTCCGTCACGACGACCACGGCGTCGGCACCGGCCAGCGCCTCGTCGACGTCGGTCGTGTAGGTGATCTCGGGGTAGCGGCGGCGCGAGTTCTCGATCGCCTCGGGGTCGGTCGCGACCACGGTCGCACCGAGGTCGTGCAGGCGAGCGGCGACGTCGAGCGACGGCGAGTCGCGGATGTCGTCCGACTCCGGCTTGAACGCCAGACCGAGCACCGCGATGCGGCGGCCCTCGACGGAGCCGCCCAGGCCCTCGGTGACGAGGTCGACGACGCGCTGACGGCGACGCAGGTTGATCGCGTCGACCTCTTTGAGGAAGGCGACGGACTCGCCGACGCCGAGCTCGTCGGCGCGGGCCGAGAAGGCGCGGATGTCCTTCGGGAGGCAGCCGCCTCCGAAGCCGATGCCCGCGTTCAGGAAGCGGCGGCCGATCCGCACGTCGTAGCCGATGGCGTCGGCGAGCTGCGTGACGTCCGCGCCGGTGACCTCCGCGATCTCGGCGATCGCGTTGATGAACGAGATCTTGGTCGCGAGGAAGGCGTTGGCCGAGACCTTCACCAGCTCGGCGGTGGCGTAGTCGGTGACCACGAGCGGGGTCTCGGCCGCGAGCGCCGTCGCGTAGACCTCGTCGAGGGTCGCCTTCGCCGCTGCTCCGGCCTCGCCCGCGGGCACGCCGTAGACGAGCCGGTCGGGGCTGATCGTGTCCTTGACGGCGAAGCCCTCGCGGAGGAACTCGGGGTTCCAGGCGAGGGTCGCACCGGAGGAGGCGATGCGGTCGGCCAGGCGGGCGGCGGTGCCGACGGGGACGGTCGACTTGCCGACGACGAGGGAGTCCGCCTCGAGGTAGGGCAGGAGACCGTCGATCGCCGAGTCGACGTAGGTCATGTCCGCGGCGTTCTCGCCCGGCTTCTGCGGGGTGCCGACGGCGACGAAGTGCACGGCCGCACCGGCGGCGTCGGCCATGTCGGTCGAGAAGCGCAGGCGCCCGGAGGCGACGCCGGAGGACAGCAGCTCCGGGAGGCCGGGCTCGAAGAACGGCGCGGTGCCGGCGGCCAGGGCGTCGATCTTCTTCTGGTCGACGTCGATACCGATGACGTCGTGGCCGAGCTCGGCCATGGCGGCAGCGTGGACGGCACCGAGGTAGCCGCAGCCGATGACAGAAAGCTTCACAGGGGTTCTCCGAATCGTGGCGGGTTCGTGTCGCGGTCGCGACGGTGAGGAGGAGCGATGCGATGCGGCGAGGCGTCAGCGCGCCCGCGGACGCGCGACTACCGCCGCGCCAATGCTCTCAGATCGCGGGAGACGTCGGCGACAGCCGCCGCGATCTGCGCCGCCACGCGCTCGTGCACGGCCTCGCTGCGGCCGATCGGGTCCTCGATGTCGTCGCCGCCCTCGCCCCGCGGGGCGCGCCCGCGGTGGGCGGCGGCGAGCCGCACGACGGCGCGGAGCCGCGCGGCGGGGTCCTCGACCGTCGGCAGCGGCACCTCCCGCAGCACGAACGGCAGCACGCGGGCGAACTCGAGCAGCGTGAAGCCGCGGAGGAGGAGCGACGGGAAGCGCCGGGAGGCGTCGACCAGGTGGTCGCGCGTCATCGTGAGCAGGAGGTCGGCGTCGCCGACGATCGCGTCGCCGAGCACCGCGCTCGTGTGCGCGGCCGGGTCTCCCCCGTGCTGAGCCGAGAAGCGGGCCGAGACCGGGTCCATCGGCAGTCCGTCGCGCGTCCTCACTCCGGCGCTCGTGAACGCTAAGAGCGGACCTCCCGCGGGTGATGTCGCGTCGGCGAGTGCGGCGCGCAGCAGCTGCTCCGCCATCGGCGACCGGCAGATGTTGCCGGTGCAGACCGAGAGCACGGTGAAGACGGGGGCGGCGGAGGCGGCGACCGGTTCGTCCGGTCGCCAGCTCCGGCGGGCGGGGCGGGCGGAGTCGTCTCCCGGGAAGATCATCGCGGGGCGCTCAGGCCGAGGTCGACGCGGGCTCGGGCTCGACGGCCGTGTCCGGGCGGGCACCCGATCGCTCGGAGCCGTAGTAGCTCGTGTAGTAGTAGCCGTAGCCCCGGCCGACCTGGCCGCGCGCGGGCACGCGGTTGAGGATCACGCCGAGGGTGTGGCCGCTGACCCGCTCGATGTTCTGGATCGCCTTGCCCAGCTCGTCGGTCGTCGTCCTACCCGCGGAGATGACCACGAGCGCGCCGTCGGTGCGGGCGGTGAGGATGGCGCCGTCCGTGACGGGCAGGAGCGGCGGCGCATCGACGATCACGATGGCCTCGCGAGCGATCTCGTGCAGGAGGATGTCCATGCCGTTGGAGCCGAGCAGCTCGGACGGGTTCGGCGGGATCGACCCGGCTCCGAGCACCCAGAGGTTGCCGGACGGGCCCCACGGCTGCAGGACGTCCTGCAGTTCCGCCTTGCCGATCAGCAGGTCGGTCAGGCCGACGCCGGGAACGAGGCCGAACGACTTGGCGACGGTGGGCTTGCGGAGGTCGCCATCGACGACGACGGTCCGCTGGCCGGAGGCGGCGAGCGTCACCGCGAGGTTCGCGGTCACCGTCGACTTGCCGTCCGAGGGCAGCGGGCTCGTCACGACGATGATGCGCGGCGGGCTGTCGATGTTCATGAACTGCAGGTTCGTGCGGAGCTCGCGCAGCGCCTCGGCGAGTGCGTGCTTGCCGTCGGCCTTGATGTAGTCGGTCGTGTCGGCCTCGGGGACGATGCGGTTGGTCTCGCTGAGGCGCTTGTCGACGGGGAGGGTGCCGACCACGGGGAGGTCGAACAGGCGCTCGACCATCTCGGCGGTGCGGATGCGCCGGTCCAACGTGTTGCGGACGAACGCGTAGACGAGACCGAGGACGAGGCCCGCGAGCGCGCCGACCGCGAGGACGAGGCGCAGGTTCGGGAACGCCGGCGAGGACGGGAGCGCCGCGGCCTGCAGAACGGTGAGGGAGACCGTGTCGCCGACGCCCGTCTCCTGGTTGACCTGCTGCACCTTGGTGGCGATGGCCGCGACCCAGGCGTCGGCGAGCTTCTGCGCGCCCTCGGGGGTGGAGGCGGTGGCGCTGACCTTCATCACCGGGGCGACCGTGTCGGCCTGCACCGTGATCGCCGAGATCAGCGTGGCGGGCGAGACGTCGAGGCCGAGGCTGTCGATCGCGATCTGCGCCACGTCGCGCGAGGTGGCGATCGGGACGTACGTGGCGAGGCTCGACTTGGCGACGGACTGCGCGATCTGCTGCGTGTAGATCGCCTGGCTGTCGTCGGCACCGGTGGTGGCGACGGAGACCAGGCCCTGCGAGTCGGCGACGTACCGCGGCTTCTGCGTCAGCGACCAGCCGAAGGCGACGAGAGTGCCGAGGAGGATCGCCGCGACGATCGGGATCCAGTGGTCGCGCAGCAGCCGGAGGACGTCTCGAAGTTCCACAGAGTCAGATTTCCTTCGCTGGTACGGATCACGCGGCGGGCGCCGGCGACGGGTTCTTCCGAATTCTGACACAGCGCTTCCGCGCCCTCGGCGCCAGGCGCGTCAACCGTGCCACCCGTCGGGGGTGGGCTCCGGCGGAGTCCCTCTCCTGATCACTCCGAGGCCCTCGAGCTCGACGACCGCCGACTCGACGACCGCCTCCGCATCGACGCCGGCGGGCGGCGGGCCCGCCTCCTCGAGCACCGCGGCGACGAGACCGGGCAGATCGGAGCCCCGGCCGGCGTGGCGCCAGATCGTCGGGCCGATGCCGGACAGGCGCACGAGGGTGCCGCCGCAGAACACGAGCAGCTGGCCGTCGGCGAGCTCCACCGCGTCGTCCGCAGGGGTGCGCAGGACGGTGCCGGGCAGGGCCTCGCCCACAGGGTCGAGCTGCACGGAGACCACGTCGGACCAGGCGGACGGGGCCTCGGCGCCGAGGGACGCGAAGACCTCCTCGACCAGGTGCACCACGCTCGCGGCCTCGGAGTAGACCAGTCGCCGGACGCCGCCCAGCGCCGAGAGGGTGCGGACGAGATCGGCGATCGGCCGCGGGCGGGCCGAGAGGTAGGAGGTCTGCGGCACCAGGTCCTCGATCGCGTCGACCGGGTCGACGTGCTCGAGGAAGGGCGTCCCGACGCCGTCGCGGCGCTCGAGCAGGAGGACGCCCGCCAGACGCAGGGGCGCCTCCGGGACCGGTCGGAGGGCGAGCGACCCGGGGGCCAGCTGCGCCTTCGGCGCCGATCCGGTCAGCGGCTTCACCGACAGCGGCTTGGGATAGGGCAGGACGCGCCCCTCCGGGGTCACGCCGACCGTCTCGTCGGTGACGTAGCCGAAGCGGGACCCGAGCGTCCGGGCGATGGTGGTCTTGCCGGTCCCGGAGGCGGCGACGAAGGCCAGCACGCGGCCGGACTCGTCGGAGATCCCGCAGGCGTGGAGCATCAGCAGGTCGGCGCGCCGGGCGCCGATCGCCTCGAGGGTCAGGGTCGAGGTCAGGGACTCCTCGAGCTGCGCGAGCGTGGCGCTCGAGACCCGGGGCGAGCCGTCGACCGGGACGGAGGGATCGTGCCCCACCTCGGCGAGGACGTCGCGTGCTCCCGCGTCGGGCTCGGACGCGCAGGCGGCCCAGCTGTCGGCGATCCGCGCCACGTCCTCGTCGCCGACGCCGCGTCCGAAGACCACGCGGAACGGGGTCTCGAGGACCGAGACGGACAGGGTGCGGGGCTCGGCGCCCCTCCCCCCGGCGATCAGTACGCCCCGTCGCGGGCGAGGACGGCGCGCGCGGTCTTGAAGAGGATGACGATGTCGCCGGTCATCGACCAGTTCTCGACGTAGTACAGGTCGAGGCGGACGGTGTCCTCCCACGAGAGGTTCGAGCGTCCGCTGACCTGCCAGAGCCCGGTGATGCCCGGCTTCATCAGGAAGCGGCGGTGCACGTGCTCCTCGTACTGCTCGACCTCGCGGGCCAGCGGCGGGCGAGGGCCGATCAGGGACATGTCGCCGCGGAAGACGTTCAGGAACTGGGGCAGCTCGTCGAGGCTGAAGCGCCGGAGGATCGCACCCACCCGGGTGACGCGGGGGTCCTTCGCCATCTTGAAGAGGATCGAGTTCCCCTCCGCACGCTGCTGCGACGCGAGAGCCGCCAGTCGCGCCTCCGCGTCGACGACCATCGAGCGGAACTTCAGCATCTCGAAGGTCGCGCCGTTCAGGCCGATGCGCTCCTGCCGGAAGAGCACGGGCCCGGGGCTGGTGACCTTGACCAGCACGGCGACTACGACGAGCACCGGCGCGCTGAGGATGATCAGCATGGTCGACGCCAGGATGTCGAAGAGGCGCTTGGCGAACCGCTGGCGGCCGTCGAAGCGCGGGGTCTCGACGTGGATCAGCGGAAGGCCCGCGACGGGGCGGGTGTGGATGCGCGGACCGCCGATGTCGGTGAGGCTCGGCGCCACGACGAGGTGCTCGCGCCCGGGCTCGAGCGTCCAGCTCAGCTCGCGGATCCGCTGCGGCGCCAGCTCGTCGGAGCTCGTGACGACCACCGTGTCGGCACCGGTGGCGTCCATCACGGCGCGGACGCCGTCGATCCCGGTGAACCCGTGGACCGCGAGGCCCGAGAGCTCCTGCTCGCTCCGCAGCGCGTCCGCACCGCCGACCGAGGTCGAGACGGCGCCGACGAGCTTGTAGCCGGCCTCGGTGCCGCGACGCAGCTCGCGCGCGGTGTGCAGGACGCTCGCGCGGGAGCCGAGGAGCACGACCTGGCTCGAGAAGCGGCCCGCCCGGCGCTGCCGGGTGAGCCAGGAGCGCCAGACCAGGCGGCCGACGCAGATCAGCACGATCCCGGCGGGGAACGCCGTGATGATGTAGCCGCGCGCGAGCAGGATCTGGAGCAGGTAGGCGATGATCGCGACGATGCCGAAGAGCCAGATGGAGGCGTCGACGACGCGGCGGTACTCGACGTAGCCGGTGCCGACGATCCGGCGGTCGCGCGTGTCGAAGACCTGGAGGGCGAGGAGCCAGCCGACCGACAGGGCGACGGACACCCAGGTGTAGCTGACCGCGATGTCGGCGGGGTTCTTGAACCCCAGGTCCGAGTTCAGGTTCAGGTCGAACCAGAAGAGCTGCGTGCCGAAGACGGAGAGGACGATCGCGACGACGTCCGTGATGAGCAGCCGTCGCCGGTAGTCCTGCTCCCACGACGGCCGACGCCTCAGCGGTGCCCCTTGCGCCGTCATCGTTTCCCCCGACCTTTCCTGCTGCTTCGAAAGGCGTAATTCCGTTTCCGGTGTTGTCACGTCGTCAGGCTACCCACTTCCTCGTTTCGGAGGGGTGTCGCGCCGGTGAGGAACGCTCGACCGGTCAGCCGCGGAGCCGGCCGAGGCTCTCCTGGAGGTAGCACGCGCCGCACAGCGACTCGTAGGTGACCGCCGTTCCGTCGATCGCGACCTGATCGCCGTCGAACACGAAGCGGCCGTCCACGACGCGCCCGTTGAAGATCGCTTTGCGCCCGCACCGGCAGATCGTCTTCAGCTCCTCGAGGCTGTGGGCGATCTCCAGGAGCCGCCTGCTTCCCGGGAACGCGGCGGTGCGGAAGTCCGTGCGGATGCCGTACGCCAGGACGGGCACGTTCTCGAGGATGGCGATCCGGAGCAGATCGTCGACGTGCGACTCCGGCAGGAACTGCGCCTCGTCGACGAGCAGAGCACTCACGTCGCGCTTCGACTCGGCCAGCACGCGGGCCCGGGCGGCGGTGAAGACGGCCACCGGGTCCCCGTCGGGCTCGAACAGGATGTCCACCGGACGGGTCACGCCGAGCCGCGACACGATCAGCTCCTCGCCCTTCGTGTCGACGGCCGGCTTGGCCAGCAGCACCCGGTGCCCGCGCTCCTCGTAGTTGTGCGCGGCCTGCAGGAGCGACGTGCTCTTCCCGCTGTTCATCGCTCCGTAGCGGAAGTACAGCTTGGCCATCAGGTCTCCTCGGGGCGGGTCCGGAGGCGGGGCCCCCGGGGTGAGCAGGGGTCGGTCACGGGAGGAACCCGTCCTCGCCGGCGCGGCGGATCAGATCGGCCCGGCGGCTCGCGGGCCTGCCGACGGCGACGTACTTGCGGCGCACGCGCTGCAGGTAGGTCTTCGCGGTCTCGAACTGCACGTTCATCTTGGCGGCGACCTCGGGGGTGCTCGATCCGGACGCGTAGAGGCGCAGCGCCTCCAACTCGCCGGCGCTGAGCCGCGGGCGCTGCTGCGCCGCGACCCCGGACGGCAGGGGCCGCCACTGCGCGGACGAGACGTCGGCCGAGCGCATCTCGAGAGCGGCGCGGGTCTGCTCCATCACCTCGGCGAGCGGGCGCGACTTCGCCAGGTGCCGCACGGCTCCGGCCTTCAGGGCGCGCTCGCGGACCTCGTCGTCCTCGCTCGCGGAGAGCGCCACGACCGCGGCTCCCGCCGCCCGGCAGGTCCGGATCCGCGCCTCGATCGAGATCGGCTCGCGCAGCTCGACGTCCATCACGACCACCTGGGTGGGGAAGACATCGCTCGTCACCAGGTCGTGCCAGGTGGAGGCGGCCACGACGACCTCGAAGTCCGGGGCGTGGGTGCGGATCCACGCGCTCGTCGCCGCGAGCAGGTCCTCGCGCGGGTCGAGCAGGCCGAGCCGGACCGCACGGGGTGCCGCGTCGCGGGCGCTCCGGGCGGAGGAGCCCGAGGGCTCACCGGAGCGGGTGACCATGCGGACGATCCTAGCCGCGGCCGGGCCCGCCCCCGGCTCAGAACAGCGTCGGCTGTCCGACGCCGGGCAGGATCGCGGCGCGCTCCGGCCCGAGCTCCCCGACCAGCAGCCCGTCGTGCTGGAGGGAGCGCCGCTCGCCGCCGAGGGCCCGCAGCGTCCCGAGCGAATTCAGGGCGGAGGACTTGACGGAGCCGGTGGCCGGGTCCTCTTCGCCGCGCTCGAGCCCGTGCGCGCGCATCAGCGGGCGGATGCGCGCGGAGAGCCAGCGCCGGTACTCGAGACGCGCGTAGGCGTCGCGGCCCGGGTAGAGCGCTCGGTACTTGTCGACCAGCTCGGGGTGCTCCTGCCCGAGCCACTGCAGGAACCACTCCTTCACCCCGGGCTTGAGGTAGAGGGTCGAGTACATGATCGTGCTGGCGCCCGCCTCGCGGCAGGCCCGGAGCGACTCGTCGAGGTGCGCCCGTGTGTCGGTGAGGAACGGCAGGATCGGCATCAGGAACACCGAGCAGTCGAAGCCGGCCTCCCGTGCCGCGGTGACCGTCGCCAGCCTGGCCGCCGCGGTCGGCGCACCCGGCTCGACGGAGCGCTGGAGGCCCTCGTCGTAGACGGCGATCGAGACTCCGAGGTCGACCGGGACGTGCTCTGCGGCCTCGCGGAGCAGCGGCAGGTCTCGCCGCAGCAGCGAGCCCTTCGTGAGGATCGAGATCGGGGTGCCCGAGGCGGCGAGCGCGGCGATGATGCCCGGCATCAGCCGGTAGCGGCCCTCGGCGCGCTGGTACGGATCGGTGTTGGTGCCGAGTGCCACGGGGTGCCGCTCCCAGCTCGGCTTGGCGAGCTCCCGGGTGAGGACCTCGGCGACGTTCACCTTCACGACGATCTGCGAGTCGAAGTCGCGGCCGCCGTCGAACTCGAGGTACTCGTGCGTGGGCCGGGCGAAGCAGTAGGTGCAGGCGTGGGTGCAGCCGCGCATCGGGTTGATGCTCCAGCCGAACGGCATCTTCGAGGAGGTGTGCACGCGGTTGAGCGCCGACTTCGCGAGCACCTCGTAGAAGGTGACGCCCTCGAACTCCGGCGTGCGCACCGTCCGCACCAGGTCGGTGAGCTTGACGAGGCCGGGCAGGGCGGCCTCGTCGGCCGTGCCGATCGACTGCCCGCTCCACCTCATGGAGCCATTAGAACATACGTTCGAACGGATCGCAGCCGATCAGACCGAGGCGGACAGCTCCAGCGTCTCGGCGGTCGCGGTGACCGTCTGCTCGGCCTTCTCGGGCGCGTCGTTGAGGGTCGAGCCGTAGCTCGGCACCAGCGCGCGGATCCGCGGCTCCCAGGCCTTCATCCGGTCGGGGAAGCACTTCTGCACGATGTCGAGCATGATCGGCACGGCGGTCGAGGCTCCGGGCGAGGCGCCGAGCAGGCCGGCGATCGTGCCGTCCCCTCCGGTGATGACCTCGGTGCCGAACTGCAGCACGCCGCCCTTCTTCTCGTCCTTCTTCATCACCTGGACGCGCTGGCCGGCGGTGATCAGGTACCAGTCCTCGTCGCGGGCGGTGGGCAGGAACTCGCGCAGGGCCTTCATCTTCTTGCCACGGCCGGCGAGCACCTCGCCGATCAGGTACTTCATCAGGTCGAGGTTGTCGCGGGCGACCGCGAGCATCGGGCCGATGTTGTGCGGCCGGATCGACAGGGGCAGGTCGAGCCACGAGCCCCGCTTCAGGAACTTGGGCGTGAAGCCCGCGTAGGGGCCGAAGAGGAGGGACGACTCGCCGTCGACGACGCGCGCATCGAGGTGCGGCACCGACATCGGGGGCGCGCCGACGGCGGCCTTGCCGTAGACCTTCGCCTTGTGCCGGGCGACCAGCTCGGGGTTGTCGGTGCGGAGGAACTGCCCCGAGATCGGGAAGCCTCCGAAGCCCTTGATCTCGGGGATGCCCGACTTCTGCAGGAGGTGCAACGCACCGCCGCCGGCGCCGACGAAGACGAAGCGGGCGGTCACCGACTGGGGCGTGCCTCCGACGACCTGCTTGAGGTCGAGGCGCCAGGTGCCGTCCTTCTGCCGGGTGATGTCGGTGACCTCGCGGCCGGTGTCGAGCGTGCCGCCGTGGGCGACGACGTGGTCGAACAGCTGGTGGGTCAGCGAGCCGAAGTCGACGTCGGTGCCGGCCGGCATGCGCGTCGCCGCGTAGGGGCCGCCGCCGGCGGGACGCTGCTCCATCAGCAGGGGCGCCCACTCGTGGATGGTCTTGACGCTCTCGGTGAACTCGATGCCGGCGAACAGCGGCTGGTCCTTGAGCGCCTCGTAGCGCTTCCGGAGGTACTCGACGTTGGCCTCGCCGTGCACGAAGGTCATGTGCGGCGCCGGGTTGATGAAGCTGGAGGGCTCGCGGATGTCGCCGGACTCCACCAGGCTCGACCAGAACTGGCGCGAGATCTGGAACTGCTCGTTGATCTGGATCGCCTTGGCCGGGTCGACGGAGCCGTCGGCCGCCTCGGGCATGTAGTTCAGCTCGCAGAGGGCCGCGTGACCGGTGCCCGCGTTGTTCCACGGGTTCGACGACTCCTGCGCCACGTCGCCGAGGCGCTCATAGGCGGCGATCGTCCAGTCGGGCTGCAGCTGGGTGATGAGTGCGCCGAGCGTGGCGCTCATGATGCCCCCACCGATGAGGGCGACGTCGACCGGTTCCGAGGAGTTCACGAGAGTCGAGTTTACGCTCGCCCGCGGACGCCGCGGCCGGGAGGGGACCCGCTCCCCCATCAAATTCGCGGCTTTTCCACCCGGAGGGGGCCGGAGCGCTCGGCGCCGGCCCCGTCCACGCCGGTCAGGAGACGGGCTGCTTCGCCGCGATGAGCTCGGCGATCTGCACGGCGTTCAGGGCCGCGCCCTTGCGGAGGTTGTCGTTGCTGATGAAGAGCGCGAGGCCGCGTCCCTCCGGGGCGCCCTCGTCGGCGCGGATGCGGCCGACGAAGCTCGGGTCCTTGCCCGCGGCCTCCAGCGGAGTCGGCACCTCGCGCAGCACGACGCCGGGCGCGTCGGCCAGCAGCTCGCGAGCACGCTCGGGGCTGAGGGCGGAGGCGAATTCTGCGTTGACGGAGAGCGAGTGGCCGGTGAACACGGGGACGCGCACGCAGGTGCCCGAGACCAGCAGCTCCGGGAGCTCGAGGATGCGGCGGCTCTCGTTGCGGAGCTTCTTCTCCTCGTCTGTCTCGTTCGAGCCGTCCTCGACCAGGCTCCCCGCGAAGGGGATGACGTCGAAGGCGATCGGGGCGACGTACTTGTCCGGCGCGGGGAAGTCGACCACCGAGCCGTCGTGCACCAGGTCGAGCAGGTGCTCGTCGGCGACGGCGGCGCGGACCTGGCCGGCCAGCTCGTTCGCTCCGGCCAGTCCGCTGCCGGACACGGCCTGGTAGGTGCTGACGATCAGGCGCGTGAGCCCCGCCTCGCGGTCGAGGACCTTGAGGATCGGCATCGCGGCCATCGTGGTGCAGTTGGGGTTGGCGATGATGCCCTTGACCGCCTGGTCGATGGCGTGGGGGTTCACCTCGCTGACGACCAGCGGGACCTCGGGGTCCATCCGCCAGGCGCTGGAGTTGTCGATCACGGTGACGCCGGCCGCGGCGAAGCGGGGCGCCTGCGCGCGCGAGCCCGTGGCTCCGGCCGAGAACAGGGCGATGTCGAGCCCCGACGGATCGGCGGTCTCCACGTCCTCGACCACGACGTCCTCGCCGCGGAACGGCAGCGTCGTGCCCGCCGAGCGGGCGGTGGCGAAGAAGCGGATGGACGCGATCGGGAAGTCGCGCTCCTCGAGGAGGCGGCGCATCACCTTCCCGACCTGGCCGGTCGCGCCGACGACGCCCACGTGGAGGGGGGTGCTGCTCATGCTGTGCTCTTTCGTCCGTGCGGCGCGCGGGCCGCTCGTGGCGGGGGGATCGAGGGAGAGGGTACCGGTCGGTCCGGCCGCTCGGGAGGAACGGCCGGATCGCGAGGGTGTCCGGCCGTCAGCGGCCGGTGCCGGCGTAGACGACGGCCTCGTCCTCGGCGTCGAGCCCGAAGGCGGTGTGCACGACGCGCAGAGCCTCGTTCACGGTGTCGGCGCGGGTGACGACCGAGATGCGGATCTCGCTCGTGGAGATCATCTCGATGTTGATCCCGGCCTCGTAGAGGGAGCGGAACAGCTTCGCGGAGACGCCGGCGTTGGTGCGCATCCCGGCGCCCACGAGCGCGAGCTTGGCGATCTGATCGTCGTACTGCAGGGACTCGAAGCCGACCTCGTCCTTCTCGGCGTTGAGAGCCATGAGGACCGTCTGGCCGTCGGCCTTGGGCAGGGTGAACGAGATGTCGGTGCGGGCGGTGGCCGCAGCCGACACGTTCTGCACGATCATGTCGATGTTGGAGCCGGTCTTGGCCACGATCGTGAAGATCTGCGCGGCCTTGCCCGGGATGTCGGGGACTCCGACGACGGTGATCTTCGCCTCGTTCAGGTCGGCGGCGACTCCGGCGATGATGGGCTCTTCCACGGCTTGTCCGTTCTGCTCGGCGCCGGCGGTCTCGGCGTTGTAGACGATGGTGCCCTCGTTGGGGCTGAAGGAGGAGCGCACGTGGAGCGTGACTCCGTGGCGGCGGGCGAACTCGACGGCGCGGATGTGCAGCACCTTCGCTCCCGCGGCGGCCAGCTCGAGCATCTCCTCGCTGGTGATGCGGTCGAGCTTGCGGGCCTTCTTGACGACCCGCGGGTCGGCGGTGAAGACGCCGTCGACGTCGGTGTAGATCTCGCAGGTGTCGGCGCCGAGTCCCGCGGCGAGCGCGACGGCGGTGGTGTCGGAGCCGCCGCGGCCGAGGGTGGTGATGTCCTTCGTGTCGCGGTTGAAGCCCTGGAAGCCCGCGACGATGACGACGGCGTTCTCGTCGAGCGCCTCGCGGAGGCGGACCGGGGTGATGTCGACGATGCGGGCGGCGCCGTGCTGCGCGTCCGTGATCATGCCGGCCTGGCTGCCGGTGAAGGAGCGGGCCTCGAAGCCCATGCTCTTGATCGCCATCGCCAGCAGCGCCATCGAGATGCGCTCGCCCGAGGAGAGCAGCATGTCGAGCTCGCGGGGGGCGGGGATGGGAGTGACCTGGTGGGCGAGCTCGAGCAGGTCGTCGGTGGTGTCGCCCATGGCCGAGACGGCGACGACCACGTCGTTGCCCGCCTGCTTGGTGGCGACGATCCGCTTCGCGACCCGCTTGATGCTCTCCGCGTCGGCGACGGAGGACCCGCCGAACTTCTGGACGATCAGGCTCACGTGCTGCTCCCGTGTCGGTGGCTGGACCGCCGTCGCGACCCGACGGGCGAGTCTACCGGTCGACCGCATGCCGGAGCGGTCATGCGACTCCGGCGGCCGCGTCAGTTCTCGACGAGCCGGCGGCCCTCGAAGGCGCGGCCGAGGGTGATCTCGTCGGCGTACTCGAGGTCTCCGCCGACGGGCAGCCCGGAGGCCAGGCGGGTGATGCGGATGCCGAGGGTGCTGAGCATGCGCGAGAGGTAGGTCGCCGTCGCCTCGCCCTCGAGGTTCGGGTCGGTCGCGATGATGACCTCCTGCACCTCGCCGTCCGCGAGCCGCTGCAGCAGCTGGCGGATGCGGAGCTGATCCGGGCCGATGCCGTCGATCGGGCTGATCGCGCCGCCGAGCACGTGGTAGAGCCCACGGAACTCGCGGGTGCGCTCGATCGCCGGGACGTCCTTCGCCTCCTCCACGACGCAGATGACGGCGCGGCTGCGGCGCGGATCGCGGCAGATCCCGCAGGTCGCCTCCTCCGCCACGTTCCCGCAGATGTCGCAGAAGTGCACACGGCCGCGCAGCTCGAGCAGGATCTCGGCGAGCCGGGTGACGTCGAACGTCTCGGTCTGCAGGATGTGGAACGCGATGCGCTGGGCGGACTTCGGGCCGATGCCGGGGAGCCGGCCGAGCTCGTCGATCAGCTCCTGGACGATGCCTTCGTACATGCGGTCGCCTCCTCTCGGGTGGGGCGGACGGGGGTGGCGGTGATGCGGGGGGGGGTGTCGGCGGGAGCCGCGGGGTAGACGCGGGCGGTTCCCTCGTCGAGGAAGGCGACCGCCCGACCTCCGGAGCCGAGGGCGGCACGG